>NZ_JAQOSR010000060.1:0-44971 GCF_046718885.1 Bradyrhizobium sp. UFLA01-814
GGATTGCGGGCCCTTCGGGATCGAGCGCAGCATGTTGGTGTCGACGCCCTGCGGGCAGAGGATCGAGACCTTGATGTTGTCGGCGCGGTGCGAGATCGCGAGGTTTTCCGCAAAGCCGACCGCGGCGTGCTTGGTGGTCGAATAGGCCGGGCTGCCGACCTGCGACAAGAGGCCCGCGGCCGAGATGGTGTTGAGGAAATAGCCGCCGCCGCGCGCCTTCATGCGCGGCACCAGATGCCGCGCGGCATAGACATGCGCCATCACATGGATCGCCCAGCTCCGCGACCACGGCTCGTCCGAGGTGCCGCCGGCGTTCACCGACAGCGGATCGAAGCCGCCGCCGATGCCGGCATTGGAGCAGAACAGCGCGATCGGGCCGAACATGCGCTCGGTCTCGTCGATCACGTGCAGGATGTTCTTCTCCTGCCCGACGTCGCATTTGAAGGCGGCACCGCCGACCGTGGCCGCGACCTTCTCGGCCGCGCCATGATCGAGGTCGACGACCACGACCTTCGATGCGCCCGCGGCGTGGAATGCCTCGCACAGCGCCTTGCCGATGCCATTGCCACCGCCGGTGACCACCACAACCTTACCTGCCACCTGCATGGCCATCCTCCCGATATCTTTGCTTGCACACTGTCGCTTTACCCACTCGCTCCTGCGTGACCCGTCACCCCCGCGCAACGGCGAAGCCGTTGTCGCTGGAGGAGCGCGGCACGCGCGTCTCGAAGGGTCGACGGCCACCAGCCGGGCCGTGCATCCTTCGAGACGCGCTCCGCGCTCCTCAGGATGACGGGACAAAGCGCAACGGGCGTATCACGAAGCATGATAGCCCATTCGCCGCAGATGGCGAGAGCTTCAGCTGGCCAGCACGACGTCGAACACCGCCGTGTAGTGGCAGGCGGCCCCGAGCAGCACGAAGCAGTGCCAGATCGCGTTCTGGAAGCGCAGCCGGCGCCAGGAGTGGAAGATCACCCCCAGGCTATAGAGAATACCGCCCGCCAGCACGAAGCCGAGCGCCATCGCCGGCAGCACCCTGACGACGGCGTCGTAGAGCATGATGCCGCTCCAGCCCATCGCGAGATAAAGCCCGACCGAGAGCCGGTCGAAGCGGCCGGGATAGCGCAGCTTCAGCCAGATCCCGACGATCGCCACGCACCAGACCCCGGCCAGCAACGCGATCGCGAAAGTGCTGTCCTTCAGTTCCACGATGAACGGCGTATAGGTCGCGGCGATCAGCAGATAGATCGCGGAATGATCGAAACGCCGCAGCACCCATTTGGCGCGCGACACCGGCCAGAGATTATAGGTCGCCGACAGCACCAACATCGCGAGCAGGCCGGCGACATAGACCGAGACCACGGCGATGTCGAACGGGCCGGCATAGACCGCGGTCAGCACGATCAGTGCGGTGGCGGCGACCAGCCCGAACGCGACGCCGACGAGATGAATGACGCCGTCGGCGATCAGCTCGGCACGGTCGTAGTTCCACAGCGCGGCGCCGGCCGCGTGGATCGAGGTCGAGGCAAGTTGCTTCAGGCGGAAGACCGTCATGCAGGCTTTCCCGTGGGCCGATAGACGATGGGTAGCGCGGGCATGGTGACGCGTTCAATTCCCTTGCCCCCTGACAATCCCCTCGCCTGTAAAGGCGCCGGAAATGTGAAGCTTGATTTTGGCCCGATAATCGCCACTTTGCGGGTGATCGCCCGCCCCTTTTGGTCCCTCCTGCCGGGTTTTTCGTTAACCCTCCATGCCCCCCAGCTTCACTGATATCGTCGAGGAAGCCCGTCTCTCGGCGCGGGCGCTGCTCGACTATGGCGAGGGATTCTTCAACCCGACGGTGCGGCTCGGCGTCACCGGCCTGTCGCGCGCCGGCAAGACCGTGTTCATCACCGCGCTGGTGCACGGCCTGACCCGCGGCGGCCGCTTCCCGGTGTTCGAGGCCTATGCCTCGGGGCGGATCGCGCGCGCCTATCTCGCCCCGCAACCCGACGATGCGGTGCCGCGCTTCGCCTATGAGAACCATGTCCGGACATTGGTCGAGGAGCGGAGCTGGCCGAGCTCGACCTCCGACATCTCCGAGCTCCGTCTCGTGATCGAGTATCAGCGGCAAAATGGCGCGGACCGCACGCTGACCCTCGATATCGTCGACTATCCCGGCGAGTGGCTGCTCGACTTGCCGCTGCTCAACAAGAGCTACGAGCAATGGTCGGCGGAAAGCCTTGCGCTGTCGCGCGAGCCGCTGCGCGCCAAACTCGCGGCGCCCTGGCACGCCCATCTCGCGACGCTGAAGCCCGAGGCCAGAGAGGACGAGCAGGCCGCGCTCACCGAAGCACGCCTGTTCACCGACTATCTGCGCGCCTGCCGCGACGAGCGCTTCGCGATGAGCCTGTTGCCGCCCGGCCGCTTCCTGATGCCCGGCAATCTCGCCGACACGCCGGCACTCACCTTTGCGCCACTCGACGTGCCCGCAGGCGGCAGCGCGAGTGACGGCTCGCTATGGGCGATGATGCGGCGGCGCTTTGAAGCCTACAAGGACGTCGTGGTGCGGCCGTTCTTCCGCGACCATTTCGCGCGGCTCGACCGCCAGATCGTGCTGGCCGATGCGCTCGCCGCATTCAACGCCGGCCCTGAGGCGCTGCACGATCTCGAAGCCGCGCTCGCCGGCATTCTCGACTGCTTCCGGATCGGCCGCAGCACGATCCTGAGCGCGCTGTTCCGGCCGCGCATCGACCGCATCCTGTTCGCGGCAACCAAGGCCGACCATCTGCACCATCAGAGCCACGACCGGCTGGAGGCCGTGCTGCGGCGGATCGTGGCCAAGGCCGCCGAGCGCGCGGAATATGCCGGCGCCGACATCGACGTCGTCGCGCTCGCCGCGGTGCGCGCCACGCGCGAGGCGCAGGTCCAGCGCGGGCGCGACCGGCTGCCGTCGATCCTCGGCACGCCGGCGCCGGGCGAGGTCGCCAATGGCGAGCGGCTTGACGGCGAGACGGAGGTTGCGACCTTTCCGGGCGACCTGCCCGACAATCCGGAGGAGCTGTTCAACGGCGGTTTCCGCGGTCTCTCAAACTCAGACACAGAGGCCGCAGACTACCGCTTCCTGCGCTTCCGTCCGCCAAAGCTGGAACGAAACGGCGATGCAGAGCCGGCGCTGCCTCACATCCGCCTTGACCGCGCCCTCCAGTTCCTGATCGGAGACAAACTGCAATGAACGAGAAGACGCCCCCGCGGCGGCCGGCGACGTTCAAGCTCGACGATCCCGGCGTGGTCGTGATGGATCCGGACGACGGCGGCCGCCTCACCCGCGGCACGATCCAGATCGTGCCCGAGGCCGAGCCCGCGCAGCTCCCGGTCCCGGTTGATACGCCGCTGGTGCCGGCGCGCCGCGGCTTCCGCTGGGGCACGCTGTTCTGGAGCGCGGTCGCGGGCCTCGTGGTGCTCGGCACCGGGCTTGGCGTCATCAATCTGGTTGAGGATCTGTTCGCACGCAATGAAGGCCTCGGCGTCCTCGGGCTGGGACTCGCCGTCATCGCCGCGGTGGCGCTCGCGGTCGTCACGACGCGCGAGCTGGTCGGTCTGGCGCGGCTTGCGACCATCGAGAAGCTGCATCTGCGCGCCGCCGAGGTGCTGATCAGCGACGACCGCGCCGCGAGCCGGGTGATCGTCGCCGATTTGCTCAAGCTCGCGCACCAGACCCCGCAGCTCGCCCGCGCCCGCAGCACGCTGCAGAGCCACACCGACGACATCATCGACGGCGCCGACATGATCCGCCTCGCCGAGCGCGAGTTGATGACGCCGCTCGACGAGGAGGCGCGACGCTTGGTCTCGACCGCCGCGCAACGCGTCTCGGTCGTGACCGCGGTCAGCCCGCGCGCGCTGTTCGACGTGCTGTTCGTGTTCGTGGCGAGCTTGCGGATGATCCGCCAACTGGCGCGGCTCTATGGCGGCCGGCCCGGCGCGCTCGGCATGATCCGCCTGCTGCGCCACGTCATCGCGCATCTCGCCATCACCGGCGGCATGGCCGCCAGCGACAGCCTGATCCAGCAGATGCTCGGTCACGGCATCGCGGCAAAACTGTCACAACGCCTCGGCGAAGGCATGCTCAACGGCCTGTTGACCGCCCGGCTCGGCCTCGCCGCGATCGACGTCACCCGCCCGCTTCCCTTCAACGCCCTGCCGCGCCCGGCGCTAACGGATCTCGCGAAGGACCTGATCCGCAAGCGCGAGGAAGAGGAATAGCGCTTCTCCTGAGCGAGCAGTGCTCGTTGCTGCGCCCTCTCCCCTTGTGGGAGAGGGCAACTCAGTTGTTCACCACGCCCGCGCTTGGGTGAGGGGTCTCCATCCATACGCACCTCGCCCGCGGAGAGAGACCCCTCATCCGGCAGCCTTCGGCTGCCACCTTCTCCCACAAGGGGAGAAGGTGATCTCGCAACGCTCCGCCAGCATCGCCAGCACCCGCCAGCGGAAAAACGTCGTGTCCGGCGGCGGCGACAGATCGGGCGTCCAGCCGCTGATCTTCTCCAGCGAATAGGTGTCCATCACCATGCCGCGCCAGCTCCGCGTCACGCGCTCCAGCGGCTGGCGCACCGCCGTCGTCTCGCTCCACAGCGGCAGATTGTTCTCGGGCTCGCGCCCGACATAAATGCCGGCGTGGTCCCTGATCTTGCTCATGCCGGGATCGGCAAAGCCCTGGAAGCGGCCGCGCTCGTTGATTTCGATGACCGTCACCTTCCCGCGCAGCAACCAGCGCAGCATCGCATAGGTGCGGTAATCCGTGGTCGCGACCCAGGTCGCGCCGGTCGCCTCTACCTGCGCCAGGGTGCGCGCGGCCACCACATCGTAGCCCGCCTCGGTGCCGATCGGATCGGTGTGGCCGATCAGATTCCACGGCGCGAACATGTAGTAGAGGAAGACGCAGACCACGAACACGATGCCTGATGTGATCGCGGTCCGCGCCCAATAGACCGTCGATTTGACGAGCCCGACCGACCAGCCCTCGAACGGCATCCGCGTGACGTTGATGGCAACCGCCGCGAGGCCGGCCGGCCACAGGAACATCGGCCAGGTGTCGCCGACCCGCAGCGTCAGGGACTTCCAGAGGAAGTAGATGAACGGCACCAGCACCGCGGTCGCCAGCAGGATCGCAACCGGCTCGCGCCTGGTGTAGCCGCGCCATGCCGTCAGCGCGGTGCCGAACAGCGTCACCGGCAGCAGCACGAAGCCGACCAGGCCGAACTGCATGCCGACGAATTCGCCGACGGTGCGCAGCGTGAAGGCGCGCTCGGCGGTGGCGCGCACCGCCTGGAAGCGGAACGAGGCCCAGTCGTGCCCGGCATTCCAGATCAGCACCGGCGCGAACACGATAATCGCGATCAGCGCGGCAAGATACGGATACGGGCTGCGCAGCCAGCGCCAGCGCCAATCCGGCACCAGCGCAAAGGCGAGCACCGCCGGCGCGAACATGATCGCGGTGAATTTCGACAGCAGCGCCAGCCCGGCAAACAGCCCCGCGGCGAGCCACCAGCGCCCGTCACCACTTTGCGCAAGCCGGACCAGCGACCACAGCATCGCGACCGAAAACGGGATCAGCGCCGTATCGGGCGCGACCTTGGCCATCAAGAGGCCGTAATACAGCGCCGCCTCCGGCAACAGCAGCGCCAGCATCACGGCGCGGACGTTGTTGGCCGTCACGCGGCGGACGATGTCGGCGAGCAGGAGCTGGGTGGCCAGCATCGCCACGATGCCGCCGAGGCGGACGCCGAGATTGGTGTCGCCGAGGATCGCGGTGCCGAAGCGGATGAACCAGGCAACCATCGGCGGATGGTCGAGGAACGACAGCACGTTTTCCTTCGACCAGGTCCAGTAATAGGCCTCGTCGGTGCGCAGATCGAGCACATGGGCGTAGACCAGCCGCATCGCGGTCATGGCAACGATCACGGCGATGACGCCCCGCCAGTCCGGCGCGCGCGAACGGGCCGGCTTAACGCTGTTGTTATCGGCTCCAGGTTCGGCTTGGGCTATCGTCACGGCGCGCTTTTTGTTCGACTCTTAACGGAGTGTCAACGTGCCGCGCGGCCCGCTCTCACGGCTGGTCCGGACCCGCGACGGTGTTCAGCGCGGGAATTAACCACTAGACTTGCCGATCATGAATCACATGGCCTCCCCCTCGCGCGAGCATTTGCAGGACATGGCCCGCGGTATCGGCCTGCGGCAGGTCCGCATCGTCACGGGGGCGATCATGTTCGCCTACCTGATCAGCCATTTCCTCAACCACGCGCTCGGCAATATCTCGACGCAGGCGCTGGCGATCGGGGTCTACTACCACACCGAATTCTGGCAGTTCCTGCCGGTCGCGATCGTGTTCTACAGCTCCTGCCTGGTGCATACCGGGCTCGGCATCTGGGCGCTCTATCAGCGCCGCGAGTTCCACTGGAAGGCGATCGAGCCGCTGCAGCTGACGCTCGGCCTCAGCATCCCGATGCTGATCGTCGCCCACGTCGTCGGCGTACGGCTCGGCCAGACCCTGTACGGGCAAGAGAAGCTCTACCCCCAGGAGCTGTACACCTTCTTCATCGCCTCGCCGAACCGGCTGTGGCAGATGCTGGCGGTGCTGGTGATCGCCTGGGTGCATGGCTGCATCGGCCTGTATTTCTGGCTGCGGCTGCGTCCGTTCTTCAAGCGCGCCGCGCCGTTCCTGCTCGCCGGAGCCGTGCTGATCCCGACCCTGGCGATGCTCGGCATCTACCAGGGCGGCCGCGCCACGATCATCGACTATCAGGACCCCGACTGGCGGCGCGAGGAGCTGTCGGTGCAGAAGCTCGGCACCGCGGCGCAGGGGACCACGCTCGAGAAGATCACCGACGACCTGACCATCGGCTATCTCGGCTTGCTCGGCCTCGTGCTGCTGGCGCGCGGCGCGCGGGCCCTGCTGGAGCGCCGCGGCGGCATGATCGCGCTGTCCTACGGCAACGGCCGGACGCTGCGGGTACCGAAGGGATTGAGCGTGCTGGAAGCGAGCCTGCGCTACAATGTGCCGCATGCGAGCGTCTGCGGCGGCCGCGCGCGCTGCTCGACCTGCCGCATCCGTATCATCGGCGATCACGCCGGATTGCCCGAGCCCTCGCCGCGCGAAGCCTTCGTGCTGCACCGGGTCGGCAATGACGATCCGTCGATCCGGTTAGCCTGCCAGTTGCGGCCGACCGCCGACCTGAATTTCTTCCAGCTGTTCCTGCCCAGCACGACGTCGGCCAACGCGCACGCCGCCAATCCGGCACGGGTCGGCCAGGAGCGCTATCTGGTCAGCATGTTCGTCGACATGCGCGGCTCGACGCAGCTTGCCGAGAAGCGGCTGCCGTTCGACACCGTGTTCATCGTCAACCGCTTCCTCGGCGCGGTGTCGCAGGCGGTGCTGGAAGCCGGCGGGCGGCCCAACCAGTTCATCGGCGACGGCATGCTGGCGCTGTTCGGGCTTGCCACCGACCGGCAGGTGGCCTGCCGCCAGGCATTGTGCGCGGCGGCGCTGATCGCAACCCATATCGACGAGCTGAACCAGTTCCTGAGCCACGATCTGCGCGAGCCGATCCGCTTCGGCATCGGCATCCATGGCGGCGAGGTGATCGTCGGCGATATCGGCTATCGCGACCACATGGTGTTCACCGCGCTCGGCGATGCCGTCAACGTCGCGGCACGGCTGCAGGACATGACCAAGGCGCTGGCCTGCGAGGCGATCATCTCGGACGAGGTGCGCGTCACCGCCGGGCTGGCCGACGATGCCCTGCCGACGCAGGAGGTCGCGATCCGCGGCCGCAACGAGCCGATGACCGTGCGCACGGTCGAAAAGACGCAGCTCCTGTCGACGCTGGTCGACGACCGGCGTGCCGTCGCGGCCTGACCGGTTCATCCCCCTCTTTCCGAATGTGACCTGCCGCACATCCGGCGGTGCGTTCAGCAGAGATGCTCGAACGTGCCCGGTGCCGGATGCGACTGACTGGCGATGGGTAACACTGCAACCGCGCCGCGACAGAGCTCAACGCGCATCTGAAGGAGAAGACCATGTTTCGCAAAGTCACGCTCGCTCTCGCCACTGCCGCAACCCTCGGTGCCGCCGCGCTGGCGCCGACCGCAGCTTCGGCCAAGCCGTTCTTCTGGCATCCGCATCACCATCACTTCTGGGGTGGCCCGGGCATTGCCGTCGGCTTCGTCGACTCCGGCTGCTACGCCACCCGCCTGGTGCTGACGCCCTACGGCTATCGCTATCGCACCGTGAACGTCTGCTATTGATCGAACCTTCTACTTGGATGGAAACGCCCCGGTCGTCCACGCGACCGGGGCTTTTCGTTGTTGCGACGCAACGCTGCGAAAGCTCAATTGACTTGCCGTTCCCCGGTGCGACATTTGGGCTGCGTGCATTCCATGATGCGAAGGCGCGCAAGGTAATCTGGGGCTGGTGATGACCGGCTCACGACAGAACAGCTTCGGAGGAAGCGGGATGCTCGATCGACGAGACTTGATGAAGCGCGCCGGATTGGCCGCTTTGGTGACGGGGCTGGGATCAAGGGGCGCATTCGCCCTCGACACCGTGACGCTGCCCTTTGGCAATGGCGAGCGACCGCTGGTGCGCTACCCGCAGAAGCGCCCGATGATCGGCCTAACCGCCCGCCCGCCGCAGCTGGAAACGCCGTTTGCGGTCTTCAACGACGGTCCGCTCACGCCGAACAATGCGTTCTTCGTGCGCTACCACCTCGCCGACCTCCCCTACAATCTCGATCCGGACAAGTTCACGCTGGAGATCAAGGGCAAGGTCGACAAGCCGCTGAAGCTGTCGCTGAAGGACATCAGGAAGCTGAAGGCGACGGATATCGTTGCCGTCAACCAGTGCTCCGGCAACAGCCGCGGCTTCTTCAGTCCGCGCGTCGCCGGCGGCCAGCTCGGCAACGGCGCGATGGGCTGCGCGCGCTGGCACGGCGTGCCGCTGAAGACCGTGCTCGACATGGCCGGCGTGCAGGCCGGAGCCAAGCAGGTCACCTTCAACGGCATGGACGGTCCGGTCAGCGACAAGACGCCGGATTTCATCAAGGCGCTCGACATCGACCACGCGCGCGACAGCGAGGTGATGCTGGCCTGGGGCATGAACGGCGAGGACCTGCCGTTCCTCAACGGCTTCCCGCTCCGCCTCGTGGTGCCCGGCTATTACGGCACCTATTGGGTGAAGCACCTCAACGAGATCACCGTGATCGACAACGTGTTCGAGGGCTTCTGGATGAAGTCCGCCTACCGGATACCGGATACGCCGAACAACGCGGTCGAGCCCGGCACCGCACCGAAGGCGACGATCCCGATCAATCGATTCACGGTGCGCTCGTTCATCACCAGCGTTGCCGACGGCGCCAAGCTGAAGGCCGGCCGCACCATGCTGCGCGGCATTGCCTTCGACGGCGGCAAAGGCATCAAGGAGGTGATGGTCTCGACCGACGGCGGCAAGAGCTGGACGCCGGCCAAGCTCGGCAAGGACCTCGGCAAATACGCCTTCCGCGAATGGAAGCTGCCGGTGAAGCTCGCGGCCGGTCCCGCAGAGCTGAAGGTGCGCGCCACCAACAATGCCGGCGACACCCAGCCGATGGATCCGTTGTGGAATCCGGCCGGCTATCTGCGCAACGTCGTCGAAACCGTGCGCGTCACCGCGGCGTGAGGAGAAGCATCATGACCAGCAAGCTGCTTCCATCCCTCGCCGCGATCGCCATGCTGTCGATCGGCGCCGCCGTCGCCGCGCCCGTGAACTACACGGTCCCCGAGGAGACCGCGGCCTTCAAGCCGGGCCCCAACCTCGAGGTGGTGCAAAACAACTGTACCGCCTGCCACTCGGCCGACTACATCAAGACCCAGCCGCAGGGCGAGAAGTTCAAGAAGGATTTTTGGCAGGCCGAGGTGACCAAGATGATCAAGGTCTACGGCGCGCCGATCGACGAAGCCGACGTCGGCAAGATCGTCGAATACCTCTCCGCGACCTATTGAGACGCAGCCGGTTGATCCCCGCGCGCCAGCCGAAAAGGCAGCGCGCGGGACGATCGATCCAATTCGGTACACTGGAACCGATCCGTTTTTGCAGCGCATCAATTGACCACGAAACGGGCAATCCGGCGTCAAACCCCCGCAAAGCGGGTTGTTTCCGGTCAAAAACACACCGTCGTTTGATCTACCCAGCTTTTTTCAAACTGCTATCCTGTCGTTGCGGACAAGCCGGTTTGTGCGGGGGCCGGCTGGTCTGTTTTCGATTGATTCCGCGGAGACGACTGGAATGCCCAAAGGTACAGTGAAGTGGTTCAACCCGACGAAGGGCTACGGATTCATCCAGCCCGCAACGGGCGGCAAGGACATTTTCGTGCATATTTCAGCAGTTCAGAAGGCTGGCCTTCAGACCCTGAACGAAGGCCAATCCGTCGAGTACGAAGAGATCGCAAATCGCGGCAAGACGTCAGCCGAGAATCTCAAGGTCTAGCGTATTAGCGCCAGATCCGGCGGCGCACTCTCGGATACCGTCCGGGAGTGGGGGCCGACCCAACATCAGACAACGTGACGTTCGGCGGGGCGGGCACGATGCCCGCGCGCCACGGCGTTGAGCTTTTTTCGGCCGCCCTCGCCCGCGCGCGCCGACGTTCATCCTTTGCTCCAGCAAAGCGCGCGGCCGCCGAGTTGCCGCGTCACAGGCAGGTGCCGCTCTGGCCGTTGCCGCACGGCACCCGCTTCGACAGCTCCTGAACCTTGCGCTTCGACTCGGCCTGCGCCAGCACGTCGAACACGCTTGACGGCGTGAGCTGCGTTGCCTTGCGGAAGTCCTCGGTCGCCTTGTCGGCATGGTTGAGCGCCTCATGCGCCTTGGCGCGGGCGAACAGGCCCTCAACCGTCTCCTTCTGCGCAATCGCCCGGTCGAGATCCTCGACCGCCTTGTCGTAGTTGCGCAACGCCGACCAGGTGATGCCGCGTAATGTCAGCGCCGGCTGATAATCGGGCCGCGCAGAGAGGATGAAGTTGAGATCCTTCATCGCGTTATCCGGCTTCTTCAGCCCGAGATAGGCCCGGGCGCGGAGCACATGCGGGAAGGCATCGTTGGGCGCCCGCGTGATGATCTGGTCGAAGGCGGCGATGGCACGGTCGTACTGGGACGAGGTCAGCATCGCGAGCCCGCGGCCGAGCTGGGCCGTCGAATTGTTCGGGCTTCGCTCCAGCACAGCGTCGATATCGACCAGCCCCTCATCGGCACGGCCCTTGAGCATCAGCGCGAGGCCGCGCCACGATTTGGCGACCAGATTGGTCGGCACCAGCGCCAGGGCCTGATCGAAATCCAGCAGCGCCTTGTCGAGCTGGTTGAGGCCGATATGGGCGAGCCCGCGCTCGGTAAAGGCGAGCGTCTCCTTGGCATTCAGCGAGATCGAATGATCGTAGTCGGCGAGCGCGTCCTGCACCTTGCCGGTGCCGGCCTTGACGAGGCCGCGCGCCAGATAGGCCAACGAATTGTTCTGATCGAGCGTGATGGCACGGCCGGCATCAGCCATCGCCTCATCGAACTGCCGCATGCCGGCGGCATTGAGTGCGCGGGACGCCAGCAGCTGCGGATCGTCCGGCTTGAGCTTGAGCAGGGCATTGAGATCGTTGCGCGCGTCCGCCAACCGGCCGAGCCTTGAATAGGCCAGTGCACGCAGGCGCAGCGCAGCCTCGTTGCGGGCGTCGCCGCCCAGTACCTGGGTGAGATTGGCAACGGCGCCCGCATTGTTGCCCTGTGCGACGAACTGCTTGGCCTGCTCGACCTGCTGGTTACCCGCCGCCGGCGCGGCTGGCCGCGCCGCCGTTGCACCCGGCGGCGGTGCGGCCTGCGGCGGCGCCGCGCCGCCTGCGGCCTTGGCGAGTTCGGCCTGCATCGCGACCGCCTGCTGGCGCTGCTGCTGGATCTCCTTGTTGTCGGGAAGAACCGTCAACAGCCGGTCGAAGTCGGCAATCGCGCGGGCATAGTCGCCCTTGGCGCTGTAGAGCTGGGCTCGGGCGAAGTAAGCGTTGCGCTCGGCCTGCGGCGCCTGCGCGATGGCGCGCGAGAAATCCTCGATCGCGCGATCCATGTCGCCCTTGCGGCGATAGGCCTGACCGCGCCAGTAGAACGCATTCGGCGTGCCGGCGTTGACGGCAATCGCGGTGTTGGCGTCCGCCAGCGCCGCATCGGGCTGTCCGGATTCGACATAGGCCCGCGCACGGCCGACATGCGCGGCGGGGAGATCCTGCCGCAACGTGATTGCCTGGCCGTAATCCGAGATCGCATCGCTCCAGGCGTGCTGGTCGGCGCGCAGATTGCCGCGCGCCAGGAAGCCGAACGGGTTCTTCGGCTCGAGCTCGATCGCGCGATCGAAATCGGCGCGGGCCTGATCCGGGCTGCCCTTGCGTTGCTGGACATAGCCGCGCGCGATCAGCGCCGGCACGAATTGTCCATTCAGCTGCACCGCCGCATCGGCATCGCTGAGGGCCTGATCGATCTTGCCGCGCGCAATGTCAAATCGCGAGCGGCCGGTGAAGGCCTTGGTGCGATCCTCGGTGGAGCGTGCGGTATCGTTGATGATGCCTGAGCACGCCGCCTCGGCCTTGTCCGTCGGCGGCCCGCTGCAATCCTCGACATCACCCGCGCGCGCCGGGCCGACGAGCACAGGCCCAAGCAGCAACGCAAGCGCCAGCAGCTGTGGAAAACGAACGCCGCCGGCGGCGGCATCAATGCAGATCGAACGTGAACGCATGTGGTAGCCTCGGGTTGACCGAATGCTGCCGGTGTTAACGCGTCACTTGGTTCTTATGGTGATCGGTGCTGAACGTATTTTTTGGAACCATATCGTTCGAAGCTTACTGCTCCAAGCTTAGTGTTCGAACTTTGGCGTTCGGTTCCAGCGTCACGCGGAACGCTATATCCCTGCGATCAATGAGGATGGAACAGCGCGGAACGCGCGCCCGCAAAGCTCAGCCGTTCAATCTTCCGTCACCCATTTGGCGACGGTCATGACATCAGGCGGTTGCAGATAGCCGCGGGGCCAGAGATCGACGGCCCATTCCACCTTGGTCGCGCGCTCGACGAGAACGGCGGTGTTGTGCGGCGTTTGCGCCAACGAAAATCCGCGGTAGTGGGGATCCCCGACGTCATGAAACCTGAACAGGTTCCACGCCTGCATCACCAGCATCAGGCTGGTCGTGTTCCGCGTCGTGTCCCAGCAATCATAATTGTGTTTGTCGTCGTTGGCGCGGAAGTCCGCTTTCGCCACGCGCTTGTCGGTGCCGAGGATGGGCCCCATGCGGCGGTCGAACCAGATCACGGCCTTTTGCACGGCCGCGCGTTCGGCGGCGGCATTGGCGCGGCCCGCGGCCATGATCTTGGTCAGGGCCGCCCGGTCGGCTGCGCTGAAGTCGAGCATCTCGCGACGCCGGCAGACGAAGCCGTAACAGACCGTCATCCCCGTCGCCGACGGCGGATAGATCGAGACCGAGGAATAAAGCTGCATGACGCCCGAGCTGAGTTCGGCCGCGCGGGCCGGAGCGGCCGCGGGCAGCGAGAGCATGAGCAAAGAAAGCGCGCCGGCAAATCCGGCCCGCATCGCTCGTATCGGCTGATCGGCGTCTTTCATGATCCACTGCCCCAACTCAACCAAAGGATTATCGCGGGTGCGTCGCGATGCCAAGACATCCGGCGCATGGCTGTGGATCGCATCGGCTGCATGTCAGCCGACCGGCAGCGGCGCGTCGCGCTTGACTTCCTCCATCACCGCGTAGGTTCGCGTCTCGCGTACGCCCGGCAGCGCCAGCAGCGTCTCGCCAAGAAACCTGCGATAGGCGGTCATGTTCGCGACCCGCGCCTTGACCAGATAGTCGAAGCCGCCGGCCACCATGTGACACTCGAGCACTTCCGGCGCGGTCTGGACCGCCCTGGCGAACTTCTCGAATACGTCGGGCGTGGTCTTGTCGAGCAGTACCTCGACAAACACCAGCAGGCCAAGCCCGAGCCGGTGCGGATTGAGCCGTGCGCCATAGCCCTCGACGAAGCCGTCGCGCTGCAGCCGCTTCAGCCGCTCGCCGACCGAGGTCGGCGACAGGCCGATCCTCTCGGCCAGTTCCACATTGGCAATCCGGCCATCCCCTTGCAGGATCGAGAGGATTTTGCGGTCAGTCTTGTCGATCTCTGTCATATCTACGGTAATTCTCTAATTGATCCTGATTTTCTAAGGCAAATCTGCTAATTTGTCTATCGAACTACGGTTCGCTAGCGCGTACGTGTTCCCATACAATCTCAAGGAACCGCCATGCCAGACCCGTCGCCGCTCCCACCCCCGTTCAGCGCGCCCTACGCGCCCGACGACGCCGCCATCGCCGCCCGCCTGCGCCAGGACGTGAGGCTCGGCGCGGAGGCGGAGGCACGGATCGACCGCACGGCAACGCGCCTGATCGAGGCGATCCGGGCCAACGACGATCCGCTTGGCGGGGTCGAGGACATGCTGCGGGAGTTCGCGCTGTCGACCAAGGAAGGGCTGGCGCTGATGGTGCTGGCGGAAGCGCTGCTGCGGGTCCCGGACGCGCGCACCGCCGACCAGTTCATCGAGGACAAGCTCGGCCAGGGCGACTTCGTCAACCACGAGACCAGATCGAGCGCGTTCCTGGTCAACGCCTCGGCCTGGGCGCTCGGCATGTCGGCCCGCGTGATCCAGCCCGGCGAGACGCCGCAGGGCACGATCGGGCGGCTGACGAAGCGGCTCGGTGCGCCGGCGGTGCGCGCCGCGACGCGGCAGGCGATGCGGCTGATGGGCAGCCATTTCGTGCTCGGCGAGACCATCGAGGCGGCGCTGTCGCGCGCGCAATCGCATACGGCGCGCGGCTCGCGCTATTCGTTCGACATGCTTGGCGAGGGTGCGCGCACCGCCGACGATGCGCAGCGCTATTTCGAATCCTACGCCCGCGCGATCGATGCGATCGGCAAGGCGGCCGGCGATCAGCCCCTGCCCGACCGGCCCGGCATCTCGGTGAAACTCTCCGCGCTGCATCCGCGATTCGAGGCGGTGAGCCACGCGCGGGTGATGACCGAGCTGGTGCCGCGGCTGGTCGATCTCGCGCGCCGCGCCAAGGCATTCGACCTCAACTTCACCGTCGATGCCGAGGAGGCAGACCGGCTGGAGCTGTCGCTCGACGTCATCGCCGCGGCGTTCGCCGATCCCTCGCTCGCCGGCTGGAGCGGCTTTGGCCTGGCAATTCAGGCCTATCAGAAGCGCGCCGCTGACGTCATCGACTATGTCGATGCGCTGACGCGTGCGCTGGATCGCAGGATGATGGTGCGCCTGGTCAAGGGCGCCTATTGGGACACCGAGATCAAGCGCGCGCAGGAGCGCGGGCTCGACGGCTATCCGGTGTTCACGCGCAAGGCGATGACCGACCTGAACTACGTCGCCTGCGCGCGCAAGCTGCTGGCGCTGCGGCCGCGGTTGTTTCCGCAATTCGCCACCCACAACGCGCTGACGGTCGCGACCATCCTCGAACTCGCCGACGATCCCTTGAGCTTCGAATTCCAGCGGTTGCACGGCATGGGCGAAGCGCTCTACGCCCAGCTCGGCGAGGACAGGCCCGAGATCGCCCATCGGACCTATGCGCCGGTCGGCAGCCACCGCGACCTGCTCGCCTATCTGGTGCGGCGGCTGCTCGAGAACGGCGCCAACTCGTCCTTCGTGGCGCTGGCCGCGGACAATCGCGTGTCCATCGTGGACCTGCTGCGCCGCCCGGCCGAGATCATCGGCACCGACGACAAGGCGTCGCACTCCGCGATTCCGTTGCCGGCCGAGCTTTATCGGCCGCAGCGCGAGAATTCGCACGGCATCGAGTTCGGCGAGCGCAAGGCGCTCGACACGATGACATCGGCGATCGCGGCCGAGCGGAAGGCCCCGCCTTCCATCACCCCATCAACAACCGAGCAGGCGAATGCCGCCGTTGCCGCGGCGCGCCGGGGCTTCAAGGCCTGGAACGCCACGCCGGCCACAAAACGTGCGGCGATCCTGGACAAGACCGCGGACCTGCTCGAGCAGCGCCGCGCCCACTTCCTCGCTTTGCTGCAAAGCGAGGGTGGCAAGACGCTCGACGACGCCCTCTCCGAGGTGCGCGAGGCGATCGACTTCTGCCGCTACTATGCCGCGCTGGGGCAAAAGCTGTTCGGTGAAGGCGAGACGATGCCGGGCCCGACCGGCGAAAGCAACGTGCTGGAGCTGCACGGCCGCGGTGCGTTCGTTGCGATCTCGCCGTGGAATTTCCCGCTTGCGATCTTCCTCGGCCAGGTGACGGCGGCATTGATGGCCGGCAATGCGGTGATCGCAAAGCCGGCCGAGCAGACGCCGCGCATCGCAGCCGAAGCCGTCGCGCTGCTGCATCAGGCCGGGGTGCCGCCATCGGCGCTGCATCTGATCCAGGGTGACGGCACGGTCGGCGCCGCGCTGGTGGCGCATCCCGCCATTGCCGGGGTCGTCTTCACCGGTTCGACCGAGGTCGCGCAGTCGATCAACCGCACGCTCGCCGCCAAGGACGGCCCGATCGTGCCGCTGATCGCGGAAACCGGCGGCATCAATGCCATGATCGTCGACGCCACCGCGCTGCCCGAGCAGGTCGCCGACGACGTCGTGACCTCGGCGTTCCGCTCCGCCGGTCAGCGCTGCTCGGCGCTGCGGCTGTTGTTCGTGCAGGACGACGTCGCCGACCGCATGATCGAAATGATCGCGGGCGCCGCGCGCGAATTGAAGATCGGCGATCCCTCGGAACCGTCGACGCATATCGGACCGGTGATCGATGCCGAGGCCAAGCAGCGGCTCGATGCGCATATCGCGCGGATGAAGCAGGAGGCGCGGGTGCATCTCGCTGGCGAAGCGCCATCAGGCAATTTCGTCGCGCCGCACATCTTCGAGCTGTCGGCGGCCGGGCAACTGAAGGAAGAGGTGTTTGGCCCGATCCTGCACGTGGTGCGCTACCGCGCCGACAAGCTCGGCGAGGTGCTGAGCGCGATCGAGGCGACCGGCTTCGGGCTGACGCTCGGCATTCATTCCCGCATCGACGACACGATCGAGCACGTGATCGACCGCCTCCAGGTCGGCAACATCTATGTCAACCGCAACATGATCGGCGCGGTGGTCGGCGTGCAGCCGTTCGGCGGCAGCGGCCTCTCCGGCACCGGCCCCAAGGCCGGCGGCCCGCATTACCTCGCGCGCTTCGCCACCGAGCAGACGATCACCATCAACACCGCGGCCGCGGGCGGCAATGCGGCGCTGATGGCGGGGGTGGAATAAGCACTTCACCCTCCCCTGGAGGGCAGGGCTATCGCATTTCGTGGCGGTGCCCTCGTGGCCATCCTTCGAGACGCCCGCCTTCGGCGGGCTCCTCAGGATGAGGTCTTGTTTTGCGGCACAATAGTAGACCCTCATGGTGAGGAGCGCCGCTTGCGGCGCGTCTCGAACCACGAGGCCAAGCACTTGCGCGGTCGCCAGGGGGCATATGCGATAGCCCTGCCTGGAGGGGCCCTCCAGAGGAGGGTAAGAAAGTGCCGTTGCATCGTGCCCCCCAGATGGGTCAAATGGCGGTCCGATCGGGATCATCGCGCGCGATAATTCCAGCTACCGGAAAAACACCAACAAGCGCCACGGGAGCGACGGCACGATGGAAAAAGGCATTTTTGACGGGCTCAAGGTCCTGGACTGCGCGAGCTTCATCGCCGCGCCCGCGGCCGCCACCGTGCTGTCCGACTTCGGCGCCGACGTCATCAAGATCGAGCCGCCCGGCGCCGGCGACCCCTATCGCAATCTGCCCAATCTGCCCGGCTATCCATCGAGCGAGCACAATTTCGCGTGGATGCTGGAGGCCCGCAACAAGAAGAGCCTCGCGCTCGACCTCACCAAGCCTGACGCGCAGCAGGTGCTGTACAAGCTCGTCGCCGAGGCCGACGTCTTCATCACCAACATGCCGCCGCAGGTGCGCCAGAAGCTCGGCATCACCTACGACCATCTTGCCCATCTCAACGACCGGCTGATCTACGCCTCCTTCACCGGCTATGGCGAGAAGGGCGAAGAGGCCAACAAGCCCGGCTTCGACTCCAACGCCTATTGGGCCCGCTCCGGCCTGATGGATCTGGTGCGCGCCGACGAGGACACCACGCCGGCCCGTTCGGTCGCCGGCATGGGCGATCACCCCTGCGCGATGGCGTTCTACGGCGCGATCGTCACCGCGCTGTTCCAGCGCGAGAAGACCGGCAAGGGCTCGCACGTCTCGACCAATCTGATGGCCAACGGCGTCTGGGCCAACGGCGTGCTGGCGCAGGCCAAGCTCGCCGGCGCCAAGTTCAAGAAGCGCAAGCCGCGCGAAGAGGCACTGAACGCCGTCACCAACCACTACAAGTGCAAGGACGGCCGCTGGCTGATCCTGTCGCTGCTCAACGAAGACCGGCAATGGCCGACGCTGGCGCGCTGCATGGGCCGCGAGGACCTCATCGCCGATCCGCGCTTCGCCACCAAGGCGGACCGCCATGCGCGCTCGGTCGAGCTGATCAAGATCTTCGACGAGGTGTTCGCCGGCAAGGATCTCGCCGAATGGCGCAAGATCCTCGACGGCAACGGTCTCGTGTTCGGCGTCGTCGGCATCCTCGACGACATCCCGAACGACAAGCAGATGATCGAGAACGAGGTGCTGGTGCGCTTCGAGAACGACACCATGCTGACCGTCAACAGCCCGATCTTCATCGACGGCGCGAGGAAGGTGCAGCCGCGCAAGCCGCCCGAGGTCGGCGAGCACTCCGACGAGATCCTGCGCCAGGCCGGCTACGACGAAGCCACGATCCAGAAGCTGCGCGCATCCGGCGCGGTGGCGTAGCGGATCGATCTCCGTCGAGCGTCGCTTCAGCGCTTCATCCAGGCCCAGACCAGGGCCACCGCGATGATGCCGATGATGACCGCGAGCCCGATCGCCCAGCTGCTGACACGGACGGCGCTGACCGCCTGACGCTCGGCCTCGTTGGCCGCGATCTCGCGGTCGCGCTGCTTGTCGTCCTCGGGAGCACTCATCGGCTGGTCTCCGCTCAAGGCTGGGCTGTTCGGGGCGTGATCGCGACGCGGAATGTAGCATCGAATAATGACGCGCAGCCGCTTCGGTTCCGGCCGAAATCACCGGCCCTTCACGAAGCACATCCCGATGCGCGAAGCCTTCCCGGCCACCTGGCAGGCAAGGCCCTCGGCGCAGGTCCAGCCGCGGAAGCTGCGGTCGCTTTCGGCGGGCCTCGCGCCCGGCAGATAGCAGTGCGCGCCCCAGCCGTCGCTGTATTCGGTGCCGGCAAGCTCGGTGCTGCCGCGCAGCTGCGGCCGGTTGGAGAAGCCGCGCGAAAAGTCCGGCGCCTTGCCGTCGCGGAGACTTGCGAGGATATCGCGGCGGCGGGGCTGGTCGCCGAAGAAATGCGGCGAGGCCGGCACCACGGTGGAGTTCGACGGCTTTGCCGCCATCCAGTCGACGCCGGGGAAATGGAAGCCGCCGATGCCGCGGGTCTGGTGGCAGCCGGCACAGGTGACATCGTTGAGGCGCCGCTCGAAGCCGGCCAGCGACTGGATGTTCTGCAGCTTCGTTCCGTCGGCCGCGGCCTTCTGCAGGGCGCCGACGACGTCACCATCCGAGAACACCGCATTGCCGGCGGTGCCCTCGCCCTGCACCATGCCGAACTCGGGCTCCAGCTCGCTGACCTCGAAACCGGTCGGCGTCGGCGCGACCGCTGAGGTCGCGAGGAAGCGATCGGGGATCAGCAAGGTGCCGCGATCGAGCTCGGTAAAATGTTTGGGATCGAGCAACCACGCCTTGAAGTCGCGCCTCAGTGCCTCGTCCGCCAGAATGCGGTCGCGATCGATCTGGTTCTCCAGCGGCGCTTCGGCAAAGCGCTTTGCCACGCCGTTATAATCGAACACTTTGAGCAGATAGTCGGTGCGGAAATCGCGCACCGCGGATTTCGGCGCGTGCGCGATCTGCAGATTGGTCTCGATGCGATCGATATTGCGCGCGTCTATCAGGTAGAGCGGACCATCCTTGCCGAACAGTTTCTCCATCGCCGGCGGCGCGCTGCCGATCGCGAGCCAGCGCCGCGCGATTTCGCGGCAGCTGAGCGATGCGTCGTTGCCGTCACCCTTCGCCTTCAGCACGAGGTTCAGCGTCATCGGCAGCCGCTGCGACACTGCGTTCTCGCCGATCGGCGGCACATCGGTGCGGGTCAGCCGGTAGATCAGCCGGATTTCACCGCAGTCTTTCGGCCCCACATAGGCGCGGTCCATGCGGTTGACGATGCCTGACAGCACGAAGCGGACGTCGGGCGATTCAAGCAGCGCGCGATCGAACAGCTGAAACGCGAAGCTGTCGCCGACACCGACGCTCTCATTCGGCAGGCTTGCCTTATGTTTCGAGACATAGCGATCGAACTCGCGATCCAGCGCCTCGCGCACCGGTACCATCGCGGCGAGCGCGAACAGATCGCGGTTGGACAGCGGCGTGTCGGCGGAACGCTCCGGCGCGAGCATCCGGCCGAGGTTGAAGCGGCCATGATCGAGCTCGCGCAGGATTGCGGGATCGATGACCGCCGCGCCGCGCTCGAGCACGCGATCCTCGGCGGCCTGTACGGGCGCAACGCCGCAGAGCAGGACGGACATCAGCAGGAGGCATTTCAGCGCACGGCTCATGCCCCACTAACACCGCGCGGCAAACCCTATTCAAGAAAAAAGGCGCTTCACATCGTGGTGAAGCGCCTTGGTGTTGTCGCGTTTCGGCGATCAGCGAGAGACGATCAGGCCCTTGCTGGTGACGACCACCCAACGGCCGTCCTGCTTGCGGATGGCGTCGACGCGGCCGAGACCCGGGACGGGGTCGCCGGCATAGACCTCGTAGATGCCGCCGCGGCCCTCGATCAGCGCACCGCCATTGCCGACATCGCGCAGCGACCAGCCGTCGACCACCGGCAAACGGCCGACCTCGGGCCTGGGGGCGGCGGGTGCCGCCGCGGCAGTCGCCGGGGCGATCGAGCCCGTGACCTCGCGGGCGGGCGTCGCCGCGGCGACGGTCGTCTGCGGCGTGGCGCGGAGCTTGTCGACCGCCTCGCTGAGCTTGTTAAGCTTGGCCATCGGCTCGGCCTGGGCTTTCTCGACCTTCTCGATCCGGTCGCTGGCCTTGCTGAACTGGGCCTGGCCGGCCTTGGCGGTCTGCTCGACGCTGGCCTTCAGCGCGGCGATTTCGGATTCGATCCGGGCGAGCGCGGCATCGGCCGCTTCCTTCGCCGCCGCGTCCTTGGCAGCCGTATCCGTCGCGGAGGCGACGGCGGGGGTGGCAAGATGGCCGAGCCCCGCGGTCGCGAGCGCACCGCCAACGGCGCCGGCCACGGTCGCCAGCGCGATCACCGCGGCCATCGCCCCGATCCGGCGCGGGCCGGCCGGCTTGCCTGCCGCCTTGGCCGCCTGCTCGGCGCCCGGCCTGGATGCGGTCGCCTCATGGTCCCAGGTGCGGTCACCCGGCGCCATGATCATCAGCTTGCCCGGAAAATGCGGCTCTTCCCGCTTGCCGGTCTCGACCTTGGGCACGTCCATATTGGTCGGCTCGACCTTGGCCTCGACCTTCGGCTCGATCGTGGACCCGATCTTGGGCTCGATCTTGGGCGGTTCAACCTTCGAGGGTTCAATCTTGGGCGCGTCCATCCGGGGCGCGTCCGCCTTTGGCGACGTCTCTTCCTGCTCGGGCGCAAGCCGGGGAGCTTCGACACCGGTCGCGGCCATCACGGGCTCGCTTTTCGCCGCCGTTTCGGCGCCGGTTTGACCGCTGACCGGCTCGCTCTGCTGCTCACTCACGTTCAAAGTCTCCAGACTAGGTTGACAATTCGGTAACTTTTATTGCTTGCGAAATGGTTACCCCGCTCCGCCATTACCTAAATTTTAGGGAGTTTTCCGGGCCGGATTTGGGCGATGCTGCCCTGCGGCAATCTGCGCCGCTTCCGTTTGCGCGCGGCGCTTTCCCGATTAACATACCGCCATCTTCCAGCCAGAAGGCAGGAGAGCGCCATGACGATCGAGAAATGCATCAAGGAATTTGGTGTCGATGACGTCATCTTTGAGGAAGGCTCGACCGGCCGCGAGCTGTTTGTCGTGCTCGACGGCAAGGTCGACATCGCCAAGATCGATCGCGGAAACAAGACTGTTATCGTCAGCCTCGGCAAGGGCGAGTTCTTCGGCGAGATGGCCGTGATCGACGGCTCGGCGCGCTCGGCGACCGCGATCGCCTCAGCGCCCGCGACGCGGGTGATGCGGATCAACCACGCCCGCTTCGTCTATCTGGTCAGCCAGCAACCGGCGTTTGCGCTGATGGTGATGGATGCGCTCTCGAAGCGCCTGCGCGCATCCAACGCGGTCACTTACCGGACGGCGGCAACCCCATGAGCGACCGCAAGCCAAGCCCGTTCAAGACGCTGTTCGACGCCGAGGTCGCAACGCTGATCCAGGCTGCCGACGACGTCTATCAGATCCGCTTCAAGAACCGTGCGGCGAACGCCTATCTGGTGCGCGGCAGCAAGCGGACGATCATGATCGACGTCGGACTGTCGACCAACTATCCATCGCTCATTGCCTGCCTCAACCATCTCGGGGTGACGCCCGAGATGATCGACATGGTGGTGCTGAGCCATGAGCATCTCGACCACATCGGCGCGGCCTATCATTTCCACGGCAGCGCCTATATCGCCGCGCACCGGCTCGCCGCCAACAAGATCATGCTGCGCGACGATTTCTCGATGCTGCGCAAGATGTTCAACGAGCCGAACGTGCCGATCGATATCGACATCTGGCTCGAGGAAGGTAACCTGATCGACCTCGGCAATTTCCGCCTCAACGTGATGTACACGCCCGGCCACACCTCGGCCTGCATCACGCTGTTCGACCAGGACAAGGGCCTGCTGTTCGCCGCCGACACGCTGATGCCCGGCGGCGTGATGGGCGGCGTGTTCGGCTCCGGCTCGATCGCCGACTACATCCAGTCGCTGGAGCGGCTGAAGGGCCTCAACTCGAAGATCCTGCTGTCGGGTCATGGCCGGCTGTCCGATACGCCGCAGGATGATGTCCGGATCGCGCTGCAGCGCTCGCACGGCCTGCTCGAGGACACCGCGCAACTGTTCGACGCGCTCGACGCGCGCTCGAATTTCGAGCCGATCATGCAGTCGGTGCGCGACCTCAACAAGCTCGACGATTGACGCTTGGTTCTTCCCCGTCGTTGCGAGCCAACGGGTCGCAATGACGTTCGGGCGACCGAGCACCTTCACATTTGACAAATCCACGCCCGGCCTGTTCAACAGCGGCAACAACAACGCTGAAGAAAACAGGGAGCGAGGACCATGAAGCTTTACGACTCGATCGGACCCAATCCGCGCATCGTGCGCATGTTCATGGCGGAGAAGGGCATCGAGATACCCAAGCAGACCGTCGACCTGCGCAAGGGCGAGAACCGCGAGACGGAACACCTGAAGCGTAATCCGCACGGCCAGATGCCGGCGCTCGAGCTGGATTGCGGCAACTACCTCTCGGAAATTACGGCGATCTGCGAATATCTCGAGGAGAAGCACCCCTCGCCCGCGATGATCGGCACCACGCCGGAAGAGCGGGCGGAATGCCGGATGTGGACGCGCCGCGTCGATCTCAACATCGCCGAGCCGCTCGCCAACGGCTACCGCTTCGGCGAAGCGCTGAAATTCTTCGAGAAGCGCATTCCCGTTGCGCCCGAAGCCTCGCCCGGCCTGAAGATGATCGCCGCCAACCGCATCAAATGGCTCGATGACCAGATGGCCGACGGCCGCGACTATATCTGCGGCAAGCGCTTCACGCTCGCCGACATGCTGCTCTATTGCTGGCTCGATTTCGGCAACCAGGTCGGCCAGCCGCTGGACCAGTCGAACGCCAACATCGTCGCCTGGTTCAGCCGCGTCGGCGCGCGGCCATCGGTGAAGGCGTAGACCCTCTCTCTACCGTCATTCCGGGGCGCGCGTAGCGCGAACCCGGAATCTCAAGCCAGTACCCCTGGATTCCCCGATGCGCGATTGCGCATCTGAGGTTCGATGCTCTCGCATCGCCCCCGAATGACGAACTCAAATCACCACCGGCTTGTCCGGCAGCTCGTTCGGGCCGGCCGGCGGCGGAAAATACTTCGCCAGCTCGCGCGACACCGCCTCAATCCCCTTGATCACGCCCTGCTCGAACCGGCCGGCCCGGAAGTCCGTTTCCATCGTGCGGCAGATCGCCTCCCAGCCGGCATGGCTGACCTTCGCGTCGATGCCGCGGTCAGCGACGATCTCGACGTCGCGGTCGGCGAGCAACAGATAGATCAGAACGCCATTGTTGTGATCGGTGTCCCAGATCCGCAAATGCGAGAACACGTCGAGCGCGCGCTCCCGCGCAGGCTGATTGCGGAACAGCGGCACGCCGTCGAGCGCGCCCTCGACGACGAAACGGATTTGGCCGGAATGAGTGGCCTCGCCGGCCTTGATCGCCCGCTCGATGGCGTCGAGCACGCGCGGCGGAAAATCACGCCGCACCCGCCAGCGGTGTTCGAGCAGATGCTTGCCAATGCGCTTGATGCCCATGCCTACCAGCTCCCCGAGGCGCCGCCGCCGCCGAAGCTGCCGCCTCCGCCGCTGAAGCCGCCGCTATCGCTCGAGCTCGAGCCGCTGCTCCAGCCCCCGCCGCCGGACCAGCCGCCGGAATAACCGCCGCCGCGCCGGTACGGTCCCGAGCCTGCCGCCGGACCGCCAAAGTTCAATCCGCCGAAGATCAGCGCCGCGATGGCGGCGAACAGGCCGACCACCAGCGCCGTGGCGAGCGAGCCGGCCACCATCCAGGTGAAGACGCCGACGACACCGCCGGTCGCGACCGAGCCCAACAACCGTCCCAGTATCCCACGCAACACGCCGGCCACGATGATGACGATAAAGATCGTCACCGGATTGGCGAAGTCGACCAGGTTCGGCCCTTGCCAATGCTCGGGCTCCGGCGCCGGCAATTGCTCGCCATTGATCAGGCGGATCATCCGGTCGACGCCGGCCGAGATGCCGCCGGCGAAATCGCCGGCCTTGAATTTCGGCGTGATGTCTTCGTCGACGATGCGATGGGTGACGGCATCGCTCAGCACGCCTTCGAGGCCGTAGCCGACCTCGATGCGCAAATGCCGATCGTTCTTGGCGACGACGAGGAGCGCACCGTCGTCGATCTTCTTGCGCCCGATCTTCCAGGCCTCGGCCACGCGGATCGAGAACTGCTCGATGGTTTCTTCGCCCGTAGTGGGCACGATAAGGACTGCGATCTGGCTGCCCTTGCGGGTCTCCAGATCCTTCAGCCGGTCGGTCAGCGATGCGACATCGCCGGCGGACAGCGTCCCGGTCTGGTCGACGACGCGGCCGGTGAGCGGAGGCACCGCGACCTCAGCCCATGCCGGGCACACCAAGCCCAGCAGGAAGGCGAGCAGGATAACGCGTGCGGCGGTCATCGCGATGCGCGCACGCCGGCGTTATTTCGACGGCGCCGGGGCCGGCGACGGATTATTGAAATCGACCTTCGGCGCGGTCGATATTTCCTTTTCATTGTCGACCGTGAAGTTGGGCTTCTCCTTGTAGCCGAACGCCATCGCGGTCAGATTGTTCGGGAAGGTGCGAATGCCGACGTTGTAGTCCTGCACCGCCTTGATGTAGCGATTGCGCGCCACCGTGATGCGGTTCTCGGTGCCCTCGAGCTGCGCCATCAGGTCGCGGAACAGCGCATCCGATTTCAGCTGCGGATAATTTTCAGTGACGACCAAGAGCCGCGACAGCGCGCTGGTCAATTCGCCTTGCGCCTGCGTGAACTTCTGGAACGCAGCCGGATCGTTGAGCACCTCGGGCGTTGCCTGGATGCTGCCGACCTTGGCGCGCGCGTTGGTGACGCCGAGCAGCACGTCCTTCTCCTGCTGCGCAAAGCCCTTCACCGAGTTGACCAGGTTGGGCACGAGATCGGCGCGCCGCTGGTACTGGTTCACCACCTCCGACCAGCCCGACTTGACCTGCTCGTCATTGGTCTGGATCGCGTTGTAGCCGCAGTTGGTCAGGCTCAATGTCGCCAGCGCTGCGAGCACGGTCCAAAGCTTGCGCATGAAGATGGTCCTCCCCGGTGGATTCCGCGTCAGCTTAACAGATTTTCGCCGGATAATCCCGTGCGGCGGATTTCGCGGCTTCTTTTGCGGATGATGACGCTTGCCTATCCCTGCCCGCGCCGTTCATCATGGCAAAAAAATCGATCGCGGGAGGATCCATTGGCGTCTGAACAATTCGAGACGATTGTTGTCGAACGGCCCGAGCCCGCGATTGCGCGGATCGTGATGAACCGCCCCGAGGCGCGCAACGCCCAGAACCTGCAGATGACCTACGACCTCAACGCCGCCTTCGACCAGGCGGTGCAGGACGACGCGATCAAGGTCATCATCCTCGCCGGCAACGGTCCACATTTCTCGGCCGGCCACGATCTGCGGCCCGGCGCCAAGAACCAGGCCGGCGTCGATTTCCCGCCAGTCGGAAATTGGGGCGGCTTCGCCGAGCCCAACGCCCACGGCCGCTTCGCGCGCGAGCAGGAGATCTATCTGCAGATCACACGGCGCTGGCGCAATCTGGCAAAGCCCACGATCGCGGAGGTGCACGGCAAGTGCATCGACGGCGGGCTGATGCTGGCCTGGGCCTGCGACCTGATCGTCGCGAGCAGCGATGCCGAATTCTGCGATCCCGTGGTGACGATGGGCGTCTGCGGCGTCGAGTGGTTCGTGCATCCCTGGGAGCTCGGCGCGCGCAAGGCCAAGGAGATGTTGTTCACCGCCGACATCTGGAGCGCCGACGAGGCGCATCGCCTCGGCATGGTCAATCATGTGGTGCCGCGCGGCGATCTCACGTCGTTCACGCTGGCGCTGGCACGGCGCATTGCCGCCAAGCCCGCCTTTGCGCTGAAGCTCTCCAAGGAAGCGGTGAACCGCTCGATCGACATCATGGGGCAGCCAGCCGCGATCGATCAGGCGTTTGCGCTGCATCAGCTCTGCCACGCCCATAATCTCCAGGAATTCGGAATGGTGGTGGACCCCGCGGGTCTGCATCCCTCCGTCAAGAAAACCGCCAACGTGTAGAAAGCCAGATGGACCTCACCCTCAGCGACGAGCAGCGCCTGCTGCGCGAAAGTGCCGACCGCTTCGTGGCGGAGACCTTCACGTCAGATCATCGCAAGAAGGCGGCGAACGACCCGTTGGGCTATTCGCCTGCGATCTGGAAGCAGTTCGCCGAGCTTGGCTGGCTTGCGCTGCCGATCGCCGAAGCCCATGGCGGGCTCGGCGGCGGCGCGATCGAGATCGGGCTGCTGATGGAGGCGTTCGGTCGTGGCCTGGTGTCCGAGCCGTTCCTTTCCACCGTCGTGATCGGCGCCGCACTGGTCGCCGAATGCGGCACCGAGGCGCAGCAGCAGGCGATCCTGCCCAAAGTTGCCGAGGGCGCGCTCACGCTCGCCTTCGCGCATTCCGAGCGCGCCGCGCGCTTCGACCTCGGCCATGTCGACACGACGGCGACCAAGACTGCCGACGGCTGGAAGCTGAACGGCAGCAAGATCGCGGTGCTCGACGGCGCCGCCGCCAACCAGATCATCGTCTCCGCCCGCGCTGCCAGCGCCAACGGCGCGACGGGCAAGCTCGGACTGTTCCTGATGCCGGCGGGAACGGCGGGTCTCGCGCTGCGCGATTACGCGCGGCTCGGTGGCGGCCGCGGCTGCAATCTCGATCTCAGGGATGTGCAATTGCCCGCCGATGCGCTGCTCGGCGACGGCCAGGATGCGCTGTCTGCGATCGAAACCGTGGTCGACCGCGCGATGGCCGCGCTCGGTGCGGAAGCGGTCGGCATCATGCAAACGCTGCTCGACACCACGCTCGAATACACCAAGATTCGAAAACAGTTCGGCCGGCCGCTGTCGGCCAACCAAGTGATCCGTCACCGCCTCGCCGACGTCGCGATGCAGGTCGACGAGGCGCGCTCGATGGCCCTGCGCGCCGCGCTGATGGCCAATGCCGAGCCCGTGGCCCGCAGCCGTGCGGCGTCCGGCGCCAAGGCGAAGATCGGCAAATGCGCGCGCTTCGTCGCCGAGCAGGCGGTGCAGCTGCACGGCGCGATGGGCGTCACCGAGGAGCTCGACATCGGCGCCTATTTCAAGCGGCTGCTCGCCTTCGATACGCTGTTCGGCAACAGCGCCCATCATTACCGCCGCCACGCCGCGCTCAGCGGCCGCGCCCACGCCTAACGGAGAGCGCACCATGGATCTCACCTTCAGCGCCGAGGAACGCGCCTTCGAGCAGGAAGTCCGCGAGTTCATTGCCGGGAGCCTCACGCCGGAGATGAAGCGCGCCACCGCGCTGACGCCGTCGGTGTTCTCCGACCCCGATATCGGCATGGCCTGGCAGCGCGCGCTGCACAAGAAGGGCTGGGGCGCCCCGGGCTGGCCGGTGGAACATGGCGGACCGGACTGGACGCCGGCCCAGCGCTGGATCTTCGAGGCCGAATGCGCCCGCGCCGGCGTGCCCAATGTCAACGTGATGGGGGTGAAGATGGTCGGCCCCGTCATCATCGGGTTCGGCTCGCCCGAGCAGCAGAACTTCTACCTGCCGCGGATTCTCTCCGGCGAAGACTACTGGTGTCAGGGCTATTCCGAGCCGGGCTCGGGCTCCGACCTCGCCTCACTGAAGACCCGCGCGGTGCGCGACGGCGACGACTACGTCATCAACGGCACCAAGATCTGGACCACGCATGCGCACCACGCCAACCGCATGTTCGCGCTGGTGCGCACCAATGACGGCGAGCGGCAGCAGGACGGCATCAGCTTCATCCTGATCGACATGAAGACGCCGGGCATCACCACGCGCCCGATCCTGACCATCGGCGGCGACCACGAGGTCAACCAGGTGTTCTTCGACGACGTCCGGGTACCCGTCGCCAACCGCGTCGGCGAGGAAGGCAAGGGCTGGACCTACGGCAAGTACCTGCTCGAATTCGAGCGCGGCTCCGGCATCGCGTCGGCCAAGCTGCGCGAGGCGCTGAAGACGATCTCCGATCTCGCAGTCTCCGAGATCACCGGCCGCGCCATCGAGGATCCCGACATCGCGATCCCCATGTCGGAGGTCGAGGTCGATATCGATGCGCTCGAGATGACCGAGCTCAGGGTGCTGTCGGCGCTGCAGACCGGGCAGAATCCCGGCGCGGTGTCGTCGCTGATCAAGCTCCGCGTCAGCGAGATCCGCCAGGCGGTGACGCGGCTCGGCGTCGACGTGATCGGCCAGGATGGGCTTGCCGTCGAGCCGGCGCGGCCGTTCTACCGGCTCAACCACGAGCCGGCGATCCCCGAAGAACTGCTGCCGGTGGTGCCGGAATATCTCAACGGGCGCGCCTATACGATCTTCGGCGGATCGTCCGAGATTCAGCGCGACATCATCGCGAAGATGGTGTTGGGGCTGTAGGGCACAGTCGTTCCGGGGCATCGCAAAGCGATGAACCCGGAACCTCGATGTTATGGCGCGAGATTTCGGGTTCGCGCTGGCGCGCCCCGGAATGACACTACGCCGCCCCCACCTTGGCGTCGCGGATCGCCTGCCAGATCTTCGACGGCGTCAGCGGCGTGTTCAGCTGGATGATCCCGACTTCGCTCAGCGCATCCATCACGCCGTTGGTGATGCAGGGCGGCCCGCCGATCGCACCGGACTCGCCGCAGCCCTTGGCGCCCAGCGGATTGGTCTTGCACGGCGCGGAGCCATCGAGCGTCACCGTGATCGGCGGAATGTCGTCCGCGCGCGGGATGCAATAGTCCTGATAGCTCGCGGTCAGCAGCTGGCCTTCTTCGTTGTAGGCCACTCCTTCGTACAACGCCTGGCCGATGCCCTGGACAACACCGCCATGCACCTGCCCCGTCACCAGCATCGGATTGACCGCGACGCCGACGTCGTCGACCGTGGTGTAGCGCACCACCCGCGTGACGCCGGTCTCGGGATCGATCTCGACCTCGCAGATATGGGTGCCGTTCGGCCAGCTCGGCCCGTCGACATTGCCCTCGCTCTCGACCGAGAGCTTTGCGCCGTTTTCCTTCGCCGCGATCTCGAACAGGCTGATGCGCCTGTCGGTGCCGACCACGGTGAGGAAGCCGTCGCGATACTCGATGTCCTCGACGGAGGCTTCCAGCAAATTGGAGGCCTTGTCGCGCGCCTTGTTGATCATGTCGTTGCTGGAGACCGCAACCGCGGTGCCGCCGACGAACAGCGAGCGCGAGCCGACACTGCCGAAGCCGGTGGCGAGGTCCGTGTCGCCCTGGATGACGTCGATCTTGTCCATCGCGATGCCGAGCGTATCGGCGATCATCTGGGTGTAGGTGGTGGCGAGGCCCTGCCCCATCGCCATGGTGCCGGAATGCAGGATGACGCGGCCTTCGGCGGTCGCATGCAGCGAGACGTTCTCGGTGTGGGCGCGGCCGCCGGTCCATTCGATGTAGCTGGTCAGGCCGCGGCCATAGAGCAGGCCCTTCTTCTTCGCCGCCTTCTTGCGCGCGGCAAAGCCGTTCCAGTCGGCCAAATCAGACGCGCGCTCCAGCATGTGCGCGAAGGCTCCGGAATCGTACACCTGCCCGACCGCATTGGTGTAGGGCAGCTGCGCCGGCTTGATGTAGTTGACCTTGCGGATGGCGCGCGGGTCCATTCCGATCTGGCGCGCAGCGGCGTCGAACAGCCGCTCGACGATGAACACCGCCTCGGGCCTGCCGGCGCCGCGATAGGCGCCGACCGGCGCGGTGTGAGTCATCACCGACTTCACCTCGAAATGCACCAGCGGCAAATCGTAGACGCCGGTCTGCACGAACGGGCCGAGCACCAGCGGAATGATGTTGGCGGTGCCCGACGAATAGGCGCCGGTGCCGCCGATCGAGCGCACCCGATAGGCCAGCACGCGGCCCTTGGCGTCGAGCGCGAACTCGCCGGTCGAGGTCAGATCGCGGCCATGGGTGCCGCCGACGAACTCGTCGGTGCGGTCGCTGCGCCAGCGGATCTTCTCATTCAGCTTGGTCGCGGCATAGGCGACGATGCCGTCTTCCGGATACAGGCTGGTCTTCTGCCCGAAGCCGCCGCCGATATCGCCAACCAGCACGCGCACGCTGTCCTTCGGACGCTTCAGGATGGATTCCGCCAGCAGGTCGCGGGTCGAGCCCGGGGTCTGCGATTGCACGTGGAGAATCAGCCGGCCGGTCTTCTTCTCGATCTCGGCAATGGTCGAGCGCGGCTCCATCGCCGACGGCACCAGGCGCTGGCTGACCAAGTCGAGCGACACTTTATGCGCGGCGTTGGCGAAGGCTTCCTCGACCTTGGCGGCATCGCCATAGCTCATCGCGGCCACGATGTTGTCGGGCGCCTCCGGCCAGACCGCCGGCGCGCCCGGCTTGGTCGCCTCGACCGGATCGACCACCGAGGGCAGCACCTCGTAATCGATCTCGATCGCCTCAGTCGCGGTCTGCGCCAGCACGCGCGAGGTCGCGACCACGGCCGCAACGCCCTCGCCCGCGTAACGCACCACCTCATGCGCCAGCAGGCGCCGCGGCGGCACGGTCATCGGCGAGCCGTCGGGCCGCTTGAAGATCGCAAGCGTCGGCAGCGTGCCGATATCGTCCTTGACGAGGTCGGCGCCGGTATAGACGGCCTTGACGCCGGGCATCTCCAGCGCCGCCCTGGCGTCGATCGACTTGATGTTGGCGTGTGCGTGCGGCGAGCGCAGCACGTGCAGCCAGAGCGCGCCGTCCTGCGGCTTGTCGTCGATGAAATGCCCCTTCCCGGTGACCAGCCGCTGGTCCTCCAGACGCTTGACTGGCTGGCCCGCACCAAAACGCATATTGCCGGGAAGAATGTTCATCAGAGGGTCCTTCGAGCTTCCAAGAATTTCCAGAGAATTTGGCGGGGGTTTTAGCGGATTTTGGCGGCCTGACAACCACGCGCCGGCCGGAGGACAGGCGTCTCGTCGTGCGGCGCGCGGAAGCACAATCCGGTGGCACGCGTCAGGCCATCAACGACATTATTGCGCCCGACCGATATCGACGATGGCGACCTCGATATCGCGCGCCGAGCCGTCGCGGTTCACGCTGAGCCGCACCTTCTTGCCGACCCCGATCTGCTCGAGCTGGTCGGCCAGATCGGAGAGCCGGTGGACCGGCTTGCCGTCGACCGCGGTGATCACGTCGCCGAGCTCACCGGTCGACATGTCGACCCCGCGTATCCCGGCGCGCTCGGCCGACGACCCCGGTGTCGTGCGCACCACGATCAATCCTTCGGCACCGATACGGGTGGCGACCGCCTCATTGGCGGTGACGATGCCGATCCCCGGCGTCGGCACGCGGCCGTTGCGGATCAGCTCGGGCACCACGCGATTGACGATGTCGACCGGGATCGCAAAGCCGATGCCGGCATTCGAGCCCGACGGCGACAGGATCGCCGTGGTCACGCCGATCAGCCGGCCGGCGGAATCGAGCAACGGGCCGCCCGAATTGCCCGGATTGATCGCGGTGTCGGTCTGGATCACGTTGGAGATCTCGCGGCCGCTCGAGGTCGGCAGCCGGCGCTTGAGGGCGCTGATGATGCCGCTGGACATCGATTGATCGAGTCCGAACGGGTTGCCGATCGCATAGGCAAACTGGCCGACCTTGAGATCGGCTGAGCTGCCGAGCGCTAACGACGGCGGCAGCTTGCGCGCGCTGCGGATGCGCAGCACGGCCAGATCGTAGTTCGGCGCCGTGCCGACGATCTCGGCGCGTACCGCCTCGCCGGAGGCAAAGCGGATCGCGACCTGGCTTGCGTTCTGCACCACATGGTTGTTGGTGACGACGTGGCCGTCATTGTCCCAGACAATGCCGGTGCCTGACGCCGCGCCGCCGCCCTCCTGCTCATCGCTCAGCGGATTGGCGGCGGTTTGCGTCACCACCTGCACGACCGACGGCGAGACCTTCTCGAAGATCTCGACATTGGCCTTTTCGGCATCCGACAGCGCGCCGCGCTCGGCGACGGCGCGGGCAGCCGGGCCGCTCCACGGCGCCTGACGGATGCTGCCGGCCGCGAATATCAGCAGAATGGCCGCGATCACGGTCAGGACAAGGACGGTACGCCGATTCATTGGTGTGCTCCACGCAACAAACGCGCTGACCAAGCGGAGGTTTCCGGCATAGCCAAGGCGGATTGCCCGGCATTTTGCCGCGCAGCCCCCGACGGCTTCAGGCCAGATCGCGCAACGCCGCCTCGACCACCTTGCGCTGCTCGGCCGTGAGCGGCGCCTGCGGCGGCACGGGATCGCCGACGTCGTAGCCCTGGCTCGCGAGCCCGGCCTTGATGCAGGCGGCGAGGTTGAAGCGGGCGAACGCCTCGTTGATGCGCCACAACTTGCGCTGCAAGGTCATCGCCTCATCCCAGCGGGTGCGGCGGCACAGATTGTAGAGCTCGACGCTTTGCCGCGGGATGATGCAGGCCGGGCCCGCCATCCAGCCGTGGCCGCCGATCAGCATCACCGCGGCCGGAATATGCGCCGAGGCCGAGAACACTTTCAGGCTGTCGCCACAGCGGTTCATGATCGACAGCAGTCGGCCGGTGTTGGTCGAGGCGTCCTTGATGTAGCCGATGCGCGGATGCTCGGCGAGCCGCGCGATGACGTCGAGCGTGAGGTCGGAGCGCTGGAAGTTCGGATTGGTGTAGATCACGACCGGAATGTCGACTGCATCGGCGATGGCGCGGAAATAGGATTCGACCTGCGCATCGGCGACCGGGAAATAGGCCTCCAGGATCGCGAGGATGCCGGTCGTGCCGCGCTTCTGGTAGGCCTTGGCCTGCGCCACCGCATCCGCCGTCGAGGTCGAGGCGACGCCGGCCACCACGGGCACGCGGCCCTGCGCGGCCTCGATCGTGGTCTGCACCACCTGCATGCGCTGCGCATTGTTGAGATAGGCGAACTCGCCGGTCGAACCGAGCGGCGTCAAGCCGTGGACGCCGGCCTTGACCAGATCGTCGCAGAGCCGGCCCAGCACCTCGGTGCGGACATGGCCGGCGGGGTCGACGGGGGACACCAGGTACGGAAAGACGCCGTGGAAATCAGCCATTTGCGAGCCTCGTTGACGGCGAGACATAATCGGGATCGTGCGCAAAGGGAAGCGGCGCACCGCTGCGCAAGGCGCCGAGCACCGCTGCGAAATCCGTGCCGGCGCGGAAGCCAAGCAGCCGTTCGGCCTTGCCGGCGTCGTAGATCCGGCCTATCGATTTCGGCAGGCGCCAGCCGCGCCGCGCGAACAGCGTCGACGCATCGGGGAAATAGCGCGCGATTACTCCGGCCGCATCCGTCTTCAGGTCCGCGACATCGCTGCGCGCAAACGGCGTCGGCGCGCTGATCACAAAGACCTCGAAGCCGCGGATCTTCTCCAGCGCGACGACATGGGCATCGGCGGCGTCCTCGACCGTGAGGCGGCGGTACAGCAGCTCGGTCGCCTTCAGATTCTCGCCATGGATGTCGCGGATGGTGTCGTCATCCTCGGGGAAGAAGCGGCTGGTGCGCAGCACCGCGCAGTTCAGCCCGTGCTCGCGGCTGTACAGGCGGCACAGCCCTTCAGCGGCGAGTTTTGTCACTCCGTAAATGTTGCGCGGCTCGAGCGGTCCAGTCGTCTCGTCGAGCCACACCGCAGCATGGCCTTCCTCGTCGCGGATCGCCTGCGAGATCATCAGCGACGTTGTCGAGGTGAAAACGAAACGATCGTGGCCGGCAGCCACTGCCGCCTGCAGCAGGTTGAGCGTGCCTGTGACGTTGACGTCGACAAAGGCCTGCGGGGAGAACCGCGCGATATCGGGCTTGTGCAGCGCCCCGCCATGGATCACGGCCTCGATGCCGTGATCGGCGAACACACGCTCGACCACCGATCGTTCGGCTACCGAGCCTGTGACATCGGTCGCCTCACCCGCGACGACATCGAGGCCGACCACGTCATGGCCGGCCTGTCGAAGCCGCGGCGCGAGGAAACGGCCGAGCCAGCCGGAGGAGCCGGTCAACAATATTCGCATGAATTCCGCCCGGCCCGCGCCTTTCAGAACACCTTGGCGATCGCGGCCTGCGCATCGCCCTGGATCAGCTTCAGATGATCCGGCCCGCGGAAGCTTTCGGCGTAGATCTTGTAGACATCCTCGGTGCCGGAGGGACGCGCCGCGAACCAGCCTGCCTCGCTCTCGACCTTGATACCGCCGAACGGCTGGTCGTTGCCCGGCGCCTTGGTCCTGACCGCGCGCACGGCATCGCCGGCGAGCTGCGTCATGTTGAGTTGCTCGGGCCCGAGCGCCTTCAGCGCGTTCTTCTGCTTCGGCGTCGCTGCCACATCGATGCGCTCGTAATAGGGAACGCCGAGTTCGGCGGTCAGCTCGCCAAACAATTCGCTCGGATCGCGGCCGGTCTTGGCGATGATCTCGGCTGCCAAGAGGCCGAGGATGATGCCGTCCTTGTCGGTGGTCCACACCGAGCCGTCGCGCTTCAGGAACGAAGCGCCCGCGCTCTCCTCGCCGGCAAAGCCGAAGCCGCCGCTGCCGAGCCCGTCGACGAACCATTTGAAGCCGACCGGCGTCTCGACCAGCTTGCGGTTCAGCTTCTTCGCCACGCGATCGATGATCGAGCTCGACACGATGGTCTTGCCGATCGCGGCGTCCTTGCTCCATTGCGGCCGGTGCGCGAACAGATAGGCGATCGCGGTGGCGAGGAAGTGGTTCGGGTTCATCAGCCCGTTCGAGCGGGTCACGATGCCGTGGCGGTCGGCGTCGGTGTCGTTGGCAAAGGCGACGTCGAACCGGTCGCGCATCCCGATCAGGCTCGCCATCGCATAAGGCGACGAGCAGTCCATCCGGACCTTGCCGTCCCAGTCCGCGGTCATGAAGCGGAAGGTCGGATCGACGGCCTCATTGACGACGCTGGCGCTGATGCCGTAGCGCGCGATGATCGGCTGCCAGTAGTGCACCGCCGCGCCGCCGAGCGGGTCGATGCCGATCTTGACGCCGGCGGACTTGACGAGCGCGAGATCGACGGTGTTGCCGAGATCGGCGACATAGGGCGTGATGTAGTCGTGCAGATGCGTGGTCGCGGCCTTGCGCGCGCGATCATAGGGCAGCCGCGCGACACCCTTGAGGCCGGCCTCGATATAGCGGTTGGCGTTCTTCTCGACCACGGCGGTGACATCGGTGTCGGCCGGGCCGCCATGCGGCGGATTGTATTTGTAGCCGCCATCCTCCGGCGGATTGTGTGACGGCGTGATGACGACGCCATCGGCAAGGCCCGTGCTGCGGCCCTTGTTGTAGCTCAGGATCGCGTGCGAGATCACCGGCGTCGGCGTGTAGCCGCCCTGCGCATCGATCATGATCTCGACGCCGTTCGCCGCGAACACCTCGACCGCGCTGGCCAGCGCCGGCTCGGCCAGCGCATGGGTGTCGATGCCGATGAACAGCGGCCCGGTGAGGCCCTTCTCGCGCCGGTAATCGCAGATCGCCTGCGTGGTGGCGACGATATGGTCCTCGTTGAAGGAATTCTTCAGCGACGAGCCGCGATGGCCCGAGGTGCCGAACGCAACCCGCTGGGCGGGATCGGTGGCATCGGGTTTGCCGGCAAAATAGGCCGTGACCAGCCGCGGCACATTGGCGAGCGAGGCGGGATCGATGGGTTTTCCGGCGGCAGGATTTGGTGCAGTCACGTGACCTCTCAGATCTGGTATCGCCGACAATCTGCGCAATGGTGATGCCATTGCGTGACATCTTGGCGTGCTACCATGGCGGCTTACGTTCAATCAAGCCGAGGGCTTTTCGTTCCTTGCCCACCGCAGCCATGCTTCAGCTTCTTGTTTGAGCATGATCTCCGCGCAAACGCTTTGCGTTTGTCGCAAGGGAAAACCGCTTCGCACTTTGCGCTAACGCGGCCCTTCGGGTCCGGATCATGCTCTACGACACATCGATCTGCTGCACCTTCTCGCGCAATTCGTCGACCAGCACCCGCTTGTTCTCGGTATAGTCGATCGGCACCACGACGAGGTGCACGCCGCCGCCGGAAAACGCCCGTTCCAGGGTCGGGACGATCGCATCCGTGCTCGCGATCCGCGAACCCTTGGCGCCGTAGCTTTCGGCGTATTTGACGAAATCCGGATTGCCGAAGGTCAGGCCGAAATCCGGGAAATGATCGACCGCCTGCTTCCAGCGGATCATGCCGTAGGCGGAATCCTCCAGGATCAGGATCACAAGATTGAGCTTGAGGCGGACCGCGGTCTCGAGCTCCTGCGAGTTCATCATGAAGCCGCCGTCGCCGCAGACCGCGAGCACGCGGTTGTTCGGATACAGCATCGCCGCCATCATCGCCGACGGCAGGCCGGCGCCCATGGTCGCGAGCGCGTTGTCGAGCAGCAGCGAGTTCGCGAGCAGCGTGCGGTAGTTGCGCGCAAACCAGATCTTGTACATGCCGTTGTCGAGCGCGACGATGCCGTCCTCCGGAATCACCTGCCGCACATCATGCACGATGCGCTGCGGCGTCGGCGGCCAGCGGCCCTCGGTGGCGCGATCGGTGATCTTCGCCAGAATGCTCTGGCGCAGGCTGAGCAGCGCGCTGGCATGCGGCAGCTTTCCCTCGACCCGATCGGCCAGCAATTCAAGGCTCGGACCGACGTCGCCGATCACCTCGCATTGCGGGAAATAGACCTGCTCGACCGTTGCCGGCATGTAGCTGACATGGATCACCTGCGGGCCCTTCGGGCCCATGATGAAAGGCGGCTTCTCGACCGTGTCGTGACCGATCGCGATGATGAGGTCGGCGCGGTCGATCGCCTCGTGCACATAGTCGCGCTCGCTCAGCGCGGCGGTTCCCATATACTGATTGGTGCCGCCGGATACCGTGCCCTTGCCCATCTGCGTGGTGAAGAACGGGATTTTCGTGCGCCGCACGAAGTCGCCGATCCCGGCGGTCGAACGCGGACGCGATGCCGCCGCACCAAGCATGATCAGCGGGCGCTGCGCCTTCAGGATCATGTCGGCGGCGCGGTCGAGCGCGGCGGCGTGCGCGATCGGAATCTCGATCGGATGCGGCGGTATCATTTCGACCGGCGCGGTCTCGTCGCCTGCGATGTCTTCCGGCAGCTCGAGCAGCACCGGCCCCGGCCGTTCCTGCGTCGCAATGCGGAAGGCGTCACGGACCAGCGTCGGAATGGTCGCGCCGCTGACGATCTGCAGCGACAATTTGGTCAGCGGGCGGAACGTGTTGACGATGTCGACGATCTGGAACTTGGCCTGCCGGCTGCTCAAGATGCCCTTCTGGCCCGTCAGCATCACCATCGGCATCGCGCCGAGCAGCGCGTAGGCGGCGCCGGTAGTGAGGTTGAGCGCGCCGGGGCCGAGCGTCGTCATGCACACACCGGGCTTACCGGTCAGCCGGCCATAGGTCGCCGCCATGAAGGCCGCGGCCTGCTCGTGACGGGTCACGATCAGTTTGATCGAGGATTTGCGCAGGCTCTCGACGACGTCGAGATTCTCCTCGCCGGGAACGCCGAACACCCTCTCCACGCCCTCATTCTCGAGGGCAGCGACCAGCAAATCGGAACCTTTGACCATCTCAGCCTCGCATCGTTGATTGCATGCCGCGCACGGAGCATAGCCGCATCGCGCGCCGCCGGAAACTCCCTCGCGATCTCACGGCCTGTGCGCCCTGATCCAGGAGTCGGCGGCGGGCAACACGCGCGCGGCAAGATCGGCCGAGATCGCGATCGCCTGCACGGATCGCGCCACCATCACCCGTCCGCCGGTGGTTGATTGCGACGGAGCAAACGCGGCGAGTTCCGCCGCGTGGTCCTCATCGGTAAAATTGGTCATGAAGTTCGGCACGAACTGGTCGCGGAAGTTCGGCCCCTGCCTTGCCAGCAAGATATCGAAATTGGTCCGGACGAAGTCCCAGGCGAGCTGTGGCTGCTCGCCTGCGGACGCAACCGCGTTGATCATCCCCGTCACGATCGTATCGGGCAATTCGTTGGTCAGCGTCAACGCCAGCGTCGCCCGCGCCAATTCGGCATCGCGGGCGCTTGCCGCCGCGAGATAATAACGCAGCCGTTCATTGGTCGCCGTGCTGTTGCGCGCCAGCGCGAGCAATTTGTCATAGGTTGCCCGATCGGCGGTCACACCGACAACATGCGTGACGGCATCGCGCAATGCGGTCGGAAGCGAATTGGGATCATCGACGAATGCCGCAAAGCGCCGCTTCGCTTCCGCCACAATAGCCGCATCCCCGAGGTCGCTAAGCGTCGAGATCAGGCTTGCACGCAACAACGCAGTGTCATCGCCGCCTGAACCGGCGCCCTCCCATCCGATCCGATCGAACACCGGGCGCAGCTTGGCGCGGGCATAGGCCTGGATCACCGGCCGCTCGGTGCGGCCGCGCGACAGGCGGTTCAGCGCCGCGAATGTCGAGATCACCTGGTCCCACACCGCGCGATGGTCACCGGCATCGAGCGCGTCGAGCAGCGCGAGATAGGACGGCGCCTCCGCGCGGCCCGCCTGCACCAGCGCCCAGCTGTCGGTGACGACATTGAGACGGTCGGCGACCTGCATTTGCGGGAAGGCGTTCAACAACGCCGCACGGTTCTTCGGACCGTACTCGACCCTGTAGTAGCCGACATCGCCGAGATTGACCTTGATCGCATCGCCGCAGGCGCCGGCCGGGATATTGGTGCTTCCCTTCAGCAATATCTCGTCAAACGGCCTGCCATGCGCCGGTCCGACCGCGACCGGAATCTGCCAGTTGCGGGCCGGCAGCGGCGGATTGTTGGCCGGCACGATCACGAAGCGATCCTGCCGCAAGGTCAGGCGTTGCGCCACGCCATCGCAAGCCGCCTCGGCCACGACCAGCGGCACGCCGTCCTGCTCGGTGAACGAGGCCGCGATACCGGCGATCGTCTTGCCGCCGGTACTCTCGAGCGCCTGCCAGAGATCAGCGGTCGTCGAGTTGCCGTAGGCATGCGCGGCCATGTATTTGCGGATGCCGTCGCGGAACGCCTGTTCGCCGAGATAGGTCTCGAGCATGCGGATCAGCGCCTGCCCCTTGTTGTAGGTGATGGCGTCGAATGCCGTGACTGCCTCACTGTGATCGGCAATCGGCTGCTGCACCGGATGCGAGGTGCGCCGCGCATCGAGCGTCATGGCAAACTGCTTCGCGCCGTAGCCGTTCAGCCAGCCCTGCCACTCTGGATAGAACTGTTCCGAGGCCTTGGTCGCCATCCAGCTGGCAAAGCCCTCGTTGAGCCAGAGATTGTCCCACCACGCCATCGTGACGAGATCGCCGAACCACATATGCGCCATCTCGTGCGCGATGATCGCGAAGATGCCGCGCCGCGCGGTCTCCGCAGAGGTCGCGGGGTCGAACAGCAGCCGGCTCTCGAAGAAGGTGATGCCGCCCCAGTTCTCCATCGCGCCGCCGAACCCGCCGGGAACGGCGATCAGGTCGAGCTTCGGCAGCGGATATTTCACGCCGAAATAGTCGTTGTAATAGGCGAGCAGCTTCACCGCGCTGTCGAGCGCGAACCGGCCCTGCCCGCCCTTGCCCTCCGTCGTCACCACGCCGACCGTGACGCCGCCGGCATCCGCTGTGACGCGCTCGAGCTCGCCGACCGTGAGCACGAACAGATAGCTCGACATCTTCGGCGTCGGCGCGAACGCAACCTTCTTAAAGTCGCCGGCGACCGGCTCTTCGCCCGTCACGGGCATGTTGCCGACCGCGAGCAGATTGCGCGCAATGACGACGGTCAGCGCGAAGCTCGCCTTGAACGACGGCTCGTCCCAGCACGGGAAGATCCGCCTTGCATCGGCCGGCTCCAGCTTGCTGGAGATCATTCGCTTGATCCCGGTTTTGGTCGGGTAGTCGACCGAGAACAGGCCGGTGCCGAATTTATTGATCTGCGCCATGAAGCCGATGCGCAGCTTGTGACGGCCGGCCGCAAGCGGCTTGGTGAAGGTCAACGTTGCGGTCTGCGCGGTGGCGTCGGTCTCGACCTCCGCGCGCTGCGCGCCGTCATCGATCGTAACCTCTGCGAATGTCGTGTTAACGGCGTTCAGCGTCAGCTGCGCGGTCGCCTCGCGCACCTCGATGTCGACGGTCTCGACGCCGGGCAGAGCGAGGCTGGCGATGTCAGGCGTCAGCTCGATCGCGTAATGCAGCGGGACGACCGTCTTCGGCAGCTTTCCGGGCGTGCGGTCGAACGAGAATGTCTGCTCGGCCTGCGCGCTTGCGGCCATTGTCAAAGCCAAGCCGATCGCAGTGGCAAGACGACGCAGCAGCGCCCTTCGGACATGGGTTGCAGGCCTGTTCATCGCGCGCAGCTCACCGGGATCTCGGGGATTATCGGATGTCATTGCGGAAGGACGTAGCAGGCAATCTAGTAGAGAAAATGTCGCCACAAAACTGACAACTCCGCGACATTGACATCACAATGGTTGGCATTGATTGGTGCGCCGCTCGCCATGGCGCTTTGGCCGGCTGACCCTCGTTGCTCAACGGCGGGATGGAAGGTTAACCTACGGCTCGCATTCCAGCGGCAACGTCCGCGACGGGAGACAACAATGTTCGGAAAGTTCTCGCGACGGCAGTTTGCGGGCCTCGCAGGCCTCTCGGCGCTCGGTTTGACCGGCGCCGCCGAGGCTGCAAACCGTGCGTCGCGGCCGGACGGCACGAACTTTCCCACGGGCTTCGTCTGGGGCACCGCGACCTCGTCCTACCAGGTCGAGGGCGCGGTCAATGAGGACGGCCGCGGCCCATCGATCTGGGACACATTCACCCATACATCGGGCAAGATCGAGGACGGCTCGACCGGCGATCGCGCCAACGACCACTATCACCGCTACAAGGAGGACGTCCGCCTCATCAAGGAGCTCGGCGCCAAGGCCTATCGCTTCTCGATCGCCTGGCCGCGGGTGTTTCCCGACGGCACCGGGGCGCCGAACCCGAAGGGCCTCGACTTCTACAACCGCCTGGTCGACGAGTTGCTTGCGAACGGCATCGAGCCCTACGCCACGCTCTATCACTGGGATCTGCCGCAGGCGTTGCAGGACCGTGTCGGCGGCTGGCGCTCGCGCGACACCTCGAAGGCATTCGGCGACTATGCCGGCTACGTGGCGCAGCGACTGACCGACCGCGTGAAGAACGTCTTCACCCTCAACGAGGTCGGGCGTTTCCTGCCGTTCGGCTATGCGCTCGGCGTCGACGCCCCCGGGCTGAAGCTGCCGGCGGGCGAGGTGAACCAGGCGCGCCACCACGTCGCGCTGGCGCATGGCCTTGCGGTGCAGGCGATCCGCGCCAAAGGCCGTGCCGGCACGCGGGTCGGGCCGGCCGAGAACATCACCGCCTGCGTGCCCGCCTTCAACACGCCGGAGAACATCCGCGCCACCGAGATCGCGACCCGCGAGCTCAATGCGGGTTTTCTCGGTGTCGTCCTCGAAGGCAAGTACACCGAAGGCTTCCTGCAATATGCCGGCGCGGATGCGCCCAAATTCACCGCGGACGAGCTGAAGATCATCGCACAGCCCAATGATTTCGTCGGGCTGAACATCTACGCGCCGCAATGCTACATCCTCGCGACCGATAATGCGCCCGGCTGGAAGCCGCTGCCGATGCCGGCTTCCTTCCCGCATATGAGCTCGGAATGGTTGCGGATCGCGCCAGAGACGATCTATTGGGCGCCGCGGATCGCCGCCAAGCTGTGGAACATCAAGAGCATCTATATCAGCGAGAACGGCACGTCCGGCGAGGACAAGGTGCATCCGGACGGGCAGGTCTACGACCTCGACCGCATCATGTTCCTGCGCAACTACCTTGCGCAGTTGCAGCGCGCGACCGCCGACGGCGTCCCGGTCCACGGCTATTTCCTGTGGAGCCTGATGGATAATTTCGAATGGATCTTCGGCTACGAGAAGCGCTTCGGCCTCTACCGGGTGGATTTCGAGACCCAGGCCCGGGTGCCGAAATTGAGCGCGGCATTCTACCGCGACGTGATCGCGCGCAACGCGATCGGGGTTTGATCTATCCGGCCTGCGGGCGCGCGCCGGACCAGGCGCGCTTCAGCAGGTCGCGGATGCCGCTCTCCTCGATCGGTCGAGGATTCCAGTAAGGGTTTTTGGTGGCGAGCGCGGCCGCCTTTGCGATGCCGTCTTCGGGCATGCCGACCTCGGCGAGCGAGCACGGCGCGCCGAGCCTTGCCGACAGATCGAACAGGCCGTCGGCGGCGCTAGCAGCCCCAAGCGCCCTCGCCGCGCGGCTGACTGCATCGCGGGCGGCCGGTGTGTTGTAGGCGATGGTATGCGGCAGCAGCACCGCATGGGTCTCGGCATGCGGCAGGTCGAACAGCGCGCCGACGGTGTGGCAGAGCTTGTGATGCAGCGCCATGCCGACGGTGCCGAGACAGACCGCGCACAGCCACGCGCCATAGAGCGCGTCCGAGCGTGCCTCGAGATCGCGCGGCCGCGCGATCACGTCGGGCAGCGACGAGGCAAGCTTCGCCATCGCCTCCTCCGCCATCAGCGAGGTGATCGGGTTGCCGTCCCGCGCGTAGAGCGCCTCGGCCGCATGCGCGATGGCGTTGAGGCCGGAGATCGCCGAGAATTTGGCCGGCATCGAGACGGTCAGGTTGACGTCGTAGATCACGGCCTCGGGCAGGATCTTCGGCGACGATTGCGTGGTCTTGACGCCGTCGACGGTCTCGCCGAGCACCGGCGTCATCTCGGAGCCGGCATAGCTGGTCGGCACGATCAGTTGCGGAAGGTCGGTGCGCAGCGCAATCGCCTTGCTGAGGCCGGTCGCGGCGCCGGCGCCGATCGCAACCACGCCGTCGGGCTTGAGCTCGCGGACGATCTGCATCGCACGTTCGGTCACCGCGACCGGCGTGTGCACCACTGCACCGTCGAACAATCCGGCCACACGGCCGCCGGTCAGGCCAGCGAGATCGCCGAGCTCGGCCTGCTGCCGCCGGCTCGCCAGCACCAGCGCGCGGCTGATGCCGAGCCGGTCGAGCTCGTCCGCCAACTGCGCGACCGTGCCGACCCCGAACACGACCCGCATCGGGCTGGCCTGGTAGGTGAACGGCTGCGCCATGGCGATTTCCAAGCGTTGGTCAGCCGCGGCGCCAGTCGCGCGGCGCGCAGCCGAAGCGGTGCCTGAAGCGCCGCGTGAAATGCGACAGGTCGGAGAAGCCCCAGTCGAACGCGATGTCGCCGATCGTGCGCCCGGCGATCGCGGGGTCCCTCAGATCGCGCGCGGCGCCGTCGAGACGGCGGTCCATCACATGGCTGGCGAATGTCGTGCCGGCGCGCTCGAACAGTTTGTGGACGTAGCGCTCGCTGATACCGATCGCAGCCGCAATGGCGGCAACGCCGAGCCCGGGCTCGCGCAGCCTGCGGTCCACGGCGCGGCGCAGCGCAAGCCACGTCGCATCGGCAAGGCCGGCACTCTCGGCGACGCCTGCGCGGCCGCTGCGCGACAGGCTGAGCGCGACCAGATCGAGCAGCACGCCGAGCAGCCGCGCGTTGTCCGCATCCGAAGCACGGAGCGCGGCCGTGTTCAGGACCTGCGCCGTTTCTGTGATGAGGTGGCCGACGAAGGGATCATCCGAGACCCGCGCCGGCGCGACCTCGGGCGCCGACGGCAGCCGTTCATCCAGCGCCTCGGCCGGCACCCAGAACGAGGCGACCTGCAGCGCCGGGCCGCGGTCGTGCAGCAGCGCAAAGCGCTGGCCGCTGTCGAAGATTCCGACCTGTCCCGGCTGTCTCTTATACACATCTCCGAGCCCACGAGACTTAGGAT
>NZ_JAQOSR010000061.1:0-44999 GCF_046718885.1 Bradyrhizobium sp. UFLA01-814
GTTCCTGATGCGCGGGCTTCGCCGTCTCCTCCAGTCTCTCGGCGCGCTGCTTCAATTGCCTGGTCTTCGACAGCAAAAGGTCGCTGCCGGAATTGATGCCGAGGTTGTTGAGCTTCGCGGCCTGCTGCCGGAGCTGCCGCACGGCCTTCATGTCGCGCTGATAGCGCCGCTCGTCCGAGGCATCGAATTCGTCGATCGCCGCGCGCGCCGCGGTATAGGGCAGCGAGAACAGCTGCGACCGCTCCGGGCGCAGGAACAGCGTCCGGTTGGTCGTTGCATCGAGAAAGGCGCGATCGTGGCTTGCGATCACCACCGGCATCTCGCGTGGCAGTGCGTTCAGCCAGGCCTCGAGCCGGCCGATCTTGGCGAGGTCGAGATGGTTGGTCGGCTCGTCGAGCAGCAGCACATCGGGTTCGGTCACCAGCACGCGGGCGAGCACCGCAAGCCGCAGCCAGCCGCCGCTCAGCTGCTTCAGCGGTCTCGTCCACAGCTCCTCCGGAACTTCAAGCGATTGCAAGGCGACGTCGACCCGCCAGCCCTCGCTGGCGCGCTGCTCGCCGGGAAGCGCCTCGAGCACGGCGGCGTGGAACGGCGTATCCAGCAGTCTTGGCGGCGCATCCTGCTCGACATGGCCGACGGTCAGTCCGCGCGCACGAGTGATGTCGCCTTCGTTAGGCTCCATCGCATCTGCGATACAGCGCAAAAGCGTGGACTTACCGCGGCCGTTGGCGGCCACCAGCCCGATACGGTCGCCGGCATTGACGACAAAATTCAGTTCGGAAAACAGCGGCGCGTTCAGCGTCACGCCGAGGTTGCGTACATTGATGAGGGTCACGATCAATTCTCTGGTCTTGCCGGCGATCGCGACATCCCGAGGCGTCCAGCCATCATCGGATGTGCGTGTCGAAGCGCGGCGAGGGATTCATGTGCAGGCACGAACGCTCAAACGTTCGACGCCGCACGGCCACGAAGGGCAGACCAGGAAGAGATGTTGCGCGAGTTTCCGGTCAGCCCTGCAAACGCATCTGCAGGGCGTTGACGGGGCCACGCTTGAGGTGGGGATCGGTGTATCTCGCCACGACGCGGCCCTCCTTTCTCGGCTGAAATGATGTGGTGGGTCGAGATGTAGCCGGGCGAGCAACGGATGGCAAGCATAGCCGGCCGGGCCGGCGACCATTCAGGCCAAATTACCCGGCTCTGCGCACGGTCTCCGCAAGCTGGTCGCCACCGACCAGCCCGGCAAATTGGCCGATCGGGGCCGGCCTGCCGATCAGATAGCCCTGCACCGCGTCGCAGCCCTCTTCGGCGAGGAAGCCGAGCTGTGCCTCGGTCTCGACGCCTTCGGCGACGATCGACATTTCAAGGCCGTGGCCGAGATCGATCACCGCGCGCACGATCGCGGCCGATTGCGGGTTGCGGCCGAGATTGATGACGAAGGCGCGGTCGATCTTGATCTTGTCGAACGGAAACGCCTGCAGGTAGCTCAGCGAGGAATAGCCGCTGCCGAAATCGTCCATCGAGATGCGGACGCCGAGCGCCTTCAGCCGCCGCAGCAGCGACAGGCCGCGGTCGAAATCCTCGATCAGCACGCCCTCAGTGATTTCGAGCTCGAGCCGGTCGGGCGTGAGCCCGGTTTCGAGCAGGATCGAATGCACGAGGCCGACGAGGTCGCCATGGGTGAATTGCGCCGGCGACAGGTTCACCGCAACCTGCAGCGGGATCGCCCAGGAGGCCGCCTCCCGGCAGGCTTCGCGCAGGATCCATTCGCCCATCTCGACGATCAGGCCGCTTTCTTCCGCGAGCGGAATGAAGTCGCCGGGCGGCACGAAGCCGCGCACCGGATGGTGCCAGCGCGCCAGCGCCTCGAAGCCGATGATCCGGCTGGCCGCCACGCTGCCGCCCGCGGCGGCCTGCGGCTGGTAGTAGAGCGACAATTCGCCATTCTTGATCGCGACCGACAGCTCCTGGTGCAACACGCGGCGATCGCGGATCTGCTGGTCCATCTCCGGCTCGAAGATCGAGATCGTGCCGCGCGACTTCGCCTTGGCGCGAAACAGCGCCGCGCCGGAATTGGCCAGCAGCGAGGCCGCGTCGGATCCGTTGTCCGGGAACACCGCGATCCCTGTGGTGAGGCCGGTCCGCACCGACTTGCCGTCGATCAGGAAATCCTGCCCGAGCGCCTCGGCGGCCTGCTCGGCCAGCGCGATGCCGGCCGCCGGCTGCTTGCCGTCGATGATGAGGCCGAATTCGTCGCCGGACAGCCGCGCGACCACGCCGCCGCGCGCCACGGTCTGCAGGCGCTGCGCGACCTCGATCAGCACCTTGTCGCCCATCGCGTGGCCGTAGACGTCGTTGATCTCCTTCAGCCCGTCGAGGTCGACGCAGAGCACGGCGAACTCCTCGTCGGTGCCGTCGCAGGCCTCGATCATCTGGGTCAGCGCCTGCAGGAAGGCGGCGCGGTTCGGCAGATCGGTCAGGCCGTCATGATAGGCCATATGCGCCATGCGCGACTCGGTCTGGCGCCGGTCGGTGACGTCCTCATGGGTCTTGATCAGATATTGCGGCTCGCCGACATCGTCGAGCACGGTCATACGGCGGGTCAGGAACAGCCGCAGGCCGTCCTTGGTCGAGATCGGATGCTCCTCGGCGATCATGCTGCGCTTCCTGATCGCGGCCTCGTCGCGGGCGATGATCAGCTTGGCTTCACGCGCATTGAAGATGTCGGACGCGGTCAGGCCGGCGGCGTCCTCGCGGCGGCGATTGAGGATCGTCTCGGCGCTGCGGTTGGCCAGGAGGTAGCGGCCGTCGCTGACCCGCTGCACGATCAGCGAGACCGGGATGTTGTCGACCACGAGCTCGAGGAATTTCTTGTTGTTCTCGAGCTCGCGCGATAGCGAGCGGCGATCGGTGACGTCCTCGAACAGCGCGATCAGGAATTCCGGCTCGCCGGCCTCGTTGCGGGCGATCACGCGGTTGGAGGCGAGGATCCGCTTGTCCGAACCGCGTTCGACGAAGAATTCGCTGCGATGATAGCCTTCCGCCGCGTTCAGCGCCGCGCGGTCGGCGGTGTCGATGCTGGCGGCGGTCTCGGGGCGGAAGATCTCGTCGGCGCGCCTGCCCACGATGTGATCGCGCGAGAAGCGCGAGAAGCGCTCGAAGGCGCGGTTGGCGAAGATGTAGCGGCCGTCCTCGATGTTCTTGGCCGCGACGCAGACCGGAACGTTGTCGAGCACCGATTCCAGGAATTGCGTGGTCGAGGCGAGCTTGCGCGACAGCTTGCGCTGGTCGGTGCAATCGAGATGGGTCGCGACCGAGCCGCCGTTCGGCAGCGGAAAATACTTCACCAGCACCGACCTGCCGCCGGGCAGCTCGGTGACCAATCCATCGGGCGCCGCGGCCCTGGCGAAGAAATCCTCGGCGCTCAGGTCGAGCACGCCGCGGTCGCGGCGCAGCTCCAGCAGCTCGACGCCCGTCATGTTGCGCCGGATGTCGGCACGCGACAGGCCGTAGATGTCGAGATAGCGGTCGTTGCAGAACACGATGCGCTCCTGCGCATCGGTCATCACCACGCCCTGGTTCAAATGGTTGAGTGCCGACGAGACGAAGGCGTTGCGCCGCAATTGCGCGCGCTTCGCCTTGCGCAGCGCCGAGAGGATCCACAACCCGACCGCGCCGAAAAAGGACGCCACCACCACGCTGCCGATCAGGAGCTCCCAGACCACGCCGGGATCGAGGCTGCCCAGATAGCTCGACGGCGCCGCGAACGCACCGGTGCCGGCCCGGGCTGCAGCGCACGGCGCTACGGCGGCGATCAGGCAGAGCACGGCCCTTGCCGGAATCCAATTCTTCCCGCCCGCCTGCACCTTCCTGCCAGCCATCGATCACCCGCGGATTTCCGGGGCGAGTGTCCGGCTCCGGCGGTTTGGATCGGGTAAACGCGTACTGATGCAACCGGAAAATGCTGACTTAATTTATGGCAATTGCCCTGACATGATTAATGCTCCACTAACTGGGCATGGCTTCCCAACTATTTGAGATAGCCCAAGCACTTGCCTAATAAGCACTTGCCCAAAGCGACCGGATCGGCTGAACGATGTTGGCGGCAGCGGCCAGGCGCGGCCGGGCGGAAATTTTCGGACCTGAAGGACGAGATGGACAGGGTTGATTGCGTGATCGTCGGTGCGGGGGTGATCGGCCTCGCCGTGGCGCGGCGGCTGGCACAGGCCGGCCGCGAGGTGATTGTGATCGAGGAGGCCGAGGGGATCGGCACGGTGACCTCGTCGCGGAACAGCGAGGTGATCCACGCCGGCATCTACTACCGCGCCGGCAGCCTGATGGCGCGGATGTGCGTCAGCGGCAAGCGGGCACTCTACCGCTACTGCGCCGAGCACGGCGTCCCGCACAAGAATTGCGGCAAGCTGATCGTGGCTACCACGCCTGCCGAGACCGAGAAGCTGCAGTCGATCCGAGCGCATGCAAAGGCCAATGGCGTCGACGACATGCAGCGGTTGTCCGGCGAGGCGGCGCGCGCCCTGGAGCCGGCGCTGAATTGCGACGCAGCGCTGCTGTCGCCCTCGACCGGGATCATCGACAGCCATGCCTACATGCTGGCGCTGCGCGGTGACGCCGAGGCGGCCGGGGCGGCGTTCGCCTTCCATACGCCGCTGCTCCACGCCAGGGCCACCGCCGACGGGTTTGAGATCGAGGCCGGCGGCGCGGCGCCGATGACGCTGGCCTGCGATCTTCTGGTCAATGCCGCCGGGCTCGGCGCGACGGCGGTCGCGCGCAACGTCGAGGGCATGCCGATCGAATTGATTCCAACGGCCTATTTGGCCAAGGGCAATTATTTCAGCTGCAGCGCCAGGGCGCCGTTCTCGCGGCTGATCTACCCGGTGCCGGAACCCGGCGGGCTCGGCGTGCACCTGACGCTCGACATGGCCGGACAGGCGAGGTTCGGGCCCGACGTCCAATGGATCGATCACATCGATTACGCCGTCGACCCTGATCGGGCCGAGCGGTTCTATCCGGCGATCCGGAAATACTGGCCGGCCCTGCCGGACGGCGCGCTGATGCCGAGCTATTCGGGAATCCGCCCCAAGATCGTGCCGCCGGCGGTGGCGACGCAGGACTTCCTGATCCAGGGGCCGGCCGATCATGGCGTCGCGGGCCTGATCAACCTGTTCGGGATCGAATCGCCTGGACTGACGTCATCGCTCGCGGTCGCCGACCATGTCGGCGAGTTGGCGGAACTCTGAGCAAATACAGTATGGCCGTCCGGGGGATGCGCGCGCACTTGTGCGTTCATCCCTCGGTGAAAGGCCAGGCTATTTGCTAATTTGCAGGGGGGCGGTCTAGTGGACCGTGTCGTCGGCGGACAGTCTCAACCGCTCGATTTGATCCTTGACCATCAACTTGCGGCGCTTCAGCTCGCAAATATGCAGGTCGTCTACGGAGGGGTGAACGAGCGCTTCGTGCAGTTCGTTCTCGAGTATTTTGTGTTTACGCTCCAGCTCAATGAGATGGGCCTGTATTGCCATTGCGAACTCTCCTCGGTGCGTTAAACCTCAGGTTCGATCCGGACCGCCGAGTGTACACGAGTGGACGGCGCTGTCGATGGGGAACGCGAAATGCCGCACGCACTCATTTCGGTTTATCTGTAACCAATCGTGACTATGGAACCGGTCTGGCTTGCGCGGCGCGCGCGCAAGGAGGATATTCCGGCGAGCGGCGACTTCCGCCGCAACAACCTCATCGTGCTTATCAGTTAATATACAACCATGAACGATCAGGATGAGCGCGAACTAATCGCCGAGCTCGCGCGTCTGCAACAAGAGCACCGCGACCTCGATGCCGCGATCGACGCGCTGCATCAGTCGCCGGCGCCGGATCTCTTGATGCTGCAACGCTTGAAGAAGCGGAAGCTGCAACTCCGCGATCGCATCGCCTTCATCGAAGACCAGATCACGCCCGACATCATCGCCTGACGCGCGTCGCGGCGCGGGCCTTCGCGGTTCGGCGCTTCCGGTTCAGGCCGGGCGGCGGTTTTCCCCGTCATCCACAGCGCCGCACCGGCTTCACGTTCGCGGCAACGGACGCGAGGCGGTTTCCCGGCGCTTGACTCTATCGGAACAAAAAGAGAACATAACGATCCAGCCGCCAGCCATCAGAGGGAGTTTCGCCATGTCCGCACCGCCTTCCCTGCCCGACAACAGCCGCTACGAGAAGGCCTGCGATCAGGCGATCGCGATGTGCGACGGCAACCTGCGCAGCACCATCAAGGCGCTGATCATGGCCAACGAATACCTGGAAGCCGAGCTTGAGGAATTGCAGGCCGCGATCACCGCCGGCTGCGTGCCGGCGCAGACCCCGGCGGCGAGCGATGCCGCCTGATCCTTGGCCTGATCCTTGGCCTGATCCTTGGCCTGATCCTTGGCCTGATCTTCAGGGAGCACAGCGATGGCCGATGTAACCTATTACGTGGCACTGCCCTTCATGCAGGATGATGACGGCACGCCGGTCGCCGGCAATGCCGAGGAATGCCAGAGCTCGGCGGTCGCGCTGCGCCGCGCGGAGACCATGTCGCGGATGCCCGGCAGCATCGGCGCCGTCGCGTTCAGCCGCACCGGCGATCCCGCGATCGGCGAATTCGGCGATGCCAAGCTGTTGCGGGCCTACGGCAATGTGCCGGAGGATCTGAGCGCGCTTTGATCTCTTAAGCGCGATGGGATCGGGTCGAATCATCATCGTTTGAGCATGATCTTTTCGGAAAACCGCTTCGCACTTTTCCGGATCATGCTTAGGATTCGTGGCGCCGCTGCGCCTTGCGCACATACATCGCACGGTCGGCCTCATCGAGAACGCGATCGATGTCCGAATGCGCGGTGAGGATCGCAACGCCCGCGGAGGCACCTGCGGTGACCTGGCTGTCACGGAACATGAAGGTCAACCGATCGATCGCCTCTTCCAGCGCAGCCGCCTTGGCGCGGGCATCGATCTCGCTGAGATTCCACAGCAGCACGGCGAACTCGTCACCGCCGAGACGGCCGATCACATCGGAAGCGCGCACCTGATCCGATATCGCGGCAACGATCGCCTTCAGCACCTCGTCGCCCGCCGCGTGGCCGAAGGCATCGTTGATCGGCTTGAGGCGATCAACGTCGAGCACGATCAGCGCGCCGGAGGCCTGATAGCGCTTGATGAAGGAGAGCGAACGGGCGAGCTCGCGCTCGAATCCGCGCCGGTTCAGGATGTCGAGCAGGAAGTCGGTCTCGGCGGAGGCCTGCAGCTCCTCGATCCGGGCCTGCGCCCGCGCCAGTTGCGCCCGCAAGCTGCGGATCGTCGATTTGTCGCCGGATGCGACCGCGCCTCGCGTGGAAGCTGCGGTTCCAACCCGTTTGGTTCCAGCCCGCTTGGCTCCAGTCTTGCCCGGCCCGGATTTGCGCGCGGCGGGCGCGCCTTTGCGTCGTTTCGCGGCCCCGGAGGCGGCCGCCGTCGTCTTCTTCATGCGCATCCTTGTTGAGGCCTGCTTATGAAGGCTTGCCGGGATTCACCAAGACAGGATAGTCCATTCTAACTCCCTTGCCACGCCTTGGATGACGCCCGGGCCGCCCCTATAATCGGCCTATGCTTTTGGATTCCTGCACAGAATTGAAGAGATGACCGCTCCGATCGCCATCATCATGGGAAGTCAGTCCGACTGGGAAACCATGCGCCATGCCGCCGAGACGCTGGCTGCGCTCGGTGTGGCCTGCGAAACGCGTATCGTTTCGGCCCACCGCACCCCGGATCGGCTCTACGCCTTTGCCAAGGGCGCCAAGGCGGCCGGCCACAAGGTGATCATTGCCGGCGCCGGCGGCGCCGCCCATCTACCGGGCATGACGGCCGCGCTGACCGAGCTTCCGGTGTTCGGGGTTCCCGTCGAGTCGAAGGCGCTGTCGGGCGTCGATTCGCTCTATTCGATCGTGCAGATGCCGGCCGGCGTCCCGGTCGGGACGCTGGCAATCGGCAAGGCCGGCGCGATCAATGCCGCGTTGCTCGCGGCGAGCGTGCTCGCGCTCAACGATCCGGCTCTGTCGGCCCGCCTTGCGGCCTGGCGCAAGCAGCAGACCGACGCGGTCAATGAGCATCCGGAGGGCGCGGCGTGACGGCTTCGAACGGAGTGAAGCTGAAGCCGGGCGACACCATTGGAATCCTCGGCGGCGGGCAATTGGGCCGGATGCTGGCGATGGCCGCGGCGCGCCTCGGGCTCCGCTGCCAGGTGTTTTCGCCGGATCCGGACTCCCCGGCGTTCGACGTGGTGCAGAACGCGACCTGCGCGGAATATGCCGACGTCGAGGCGCTCGAACTGTTCGCCAACGACGTCGACGTCGTCACCTATGAATTCGAGAATGTCCCGGCCGCAACCGCGATGGTGCTCGCCGCACGCCGCCCGGTGCTGCCGGCCTACAAGATCCTCGAGACCACGCAGGACCGGCTGATCGAGAAAGATTTTATCAGCAAGCTCGGCATCGGCACCGCCGACTACGCCGACGTCTCCTCGGTCGGCACGCTGCGCACGGCGATCGAGCGCATCGGCCTGCCCGCGGTGATCAAGACCCGCCGGTTCGGTTATGACGGCAAGGGCCAGGCCATCATCCGCGCCGGCGACGATCTCGAACAGGTCTGGCAGGACCTCGGCACCAAGTCGGCCATCCTCGAAGCCTTCGTGCCGTTCGAGCGCGAGATCTCGGTCATCGCCGCTCGCTCCGCGTCCGGCGAAGTCGAATGCTTCGACGTCACCGAGAACGAGCACCGCGACCACATTCTGAAAATTTCCCGCGCGCCGGCCGCAATCCCCGATGAGCTTGCCGCGCAGGCGCGCGCGATCGCCGAAAAGATCGCCTCGGCGCTCGATTATGTCGGCGTGCTCGCGGTGGAGATGTTTGCGGTGCCCGGCAACGGCAGCAAGGCGACGGTGCTGGTCAACGAGATCGCGCCGCGTGTGCACAATTCCGGCCACTGGACGCTCGACGGCGCCTCGATCTCACAGTTCGAGCAGCACATCCGCGCGATCGCCGGCTGGCCGCTGGGCAAGCCGGTGCGCCACGGCGATGTCGTCATGACCAACCTGATCGGCGACGATATCCTGAGCTACGAGCAGTGGCTCACCGTTCCCGGCGCCACGGTGCATCTGTACGGCAAAGGCACGCCGCGCCCCGGCCGCAAGATGGGGCACGTCACCGAAGTGACGCCCGCCCGCAAGCCTTAATTCCACTAAAGCGCGATGAGCGATTCATCGCGCTTTAGCTCGTCGTTTGAGCATGATCTCTTCGGAAAACCGCTTCCCACTTTTCCGGATCATGCTCCGGCGGCAGCAAGCCGCCTTCGACGCATCGATGGAAATGGGATCGTGGCAGCCACGATCCATTAGAGCATCGGTTCTGATTCAATCAGGACCGATGCTCTGGATTTTTGTTTACGCGTTTTCTTCACGCGAACCGGCGTCCACTTCGCTCGAAAACGCTCTCGCCGATCACGCCGTCTTCGCGCCTGCGACGATGCCGGCCGGCTCGTCGCTGAGCCAGCGATAGATCACGCCGCCGAGCGCACCGCCGATCAGGGGCGCGACCCAGAACAGCCAGAGCTGCCCCAGCGCCCAGCCGCCGACGAACAGCGCCGGTCCTGTGCTGCGCGCCGGGTTCACCGACGTATTGGTGACGGGAATGCTGACGAGATGGATCATCACCAGCGCGAGGCCGATGGCGAGCGGCGCGAAGCCGGCAGGCGCCTTGCCATGGGTCGATCCCATGATGATGAACAGGAACATCATGGTCATCACCACCTCGGTGATGAAGCACACCACCATGTTGTACTGGCCGGGCGAGTGCGCGTCATAGCCGTTGGAGGCAAAGCCCTTGCTGACATCGAAGCCGGGCGCGCCGCTCGCGATCACATAGAGCAGCCAAGCCGCGATGATGGCGCCCACGACCTGCGCGATGATGTAGGGCAGCACCTGGCCGCCCGGGAAGCGCCCACCCGCGGCGAGCCCGACCGTCACCGCCGGGTTGAGGTGGCAACCCGAGATATGGCCGATCGCATAGGCCATGGTCACCACGCTCAGCCCGAAGGCCAGTGACACCCCGACCAGGCCGATCCCGACCTGCGGAAAGCCGGCCGCGATCACCGCGCTGCCGCAACCAGCGAATGTGAGCCAGAACGTACCGATGGCCTCGGCAGCGTATTTCTTCATCTCCATCTCGCATCTCCCCTATTTCCAATGTCCGGGTTGTTCAAAACGCCGGGAGCGGCCCTCATCTGGGCGCCAAACCACCCAAATCAGGGCCGCACAATGGCATTTTCGCCCTATTTCGTGGCTTTACTAGGCCCGAAAGTCACTCGACCGGTGGACATCTGCGCGTTTGTCTGATACATGCGCGCGCCTAGGGTTAAGAGGCAGGCCTTTTGCCGCCCCTTCACCTCGCCAGAATTCCGAACCGATCAATTCAAAAGAGGATGCCGCGTGCAGGTTCTCGTCCGCGATAACAATGTCGACCAAGCCCTGAAGGCGCTGAAGAAGAAGATGCAGCGCGAGGGCATTTTCCGCGAGATGAAGCTCCGCGGTCACTACGAAAAGCCCTCCGAGAAGAAGGCCCGCGAAAAGGCCGAAGCCGTGCGCCGCGCGCGCAAGCTGGCACGCAAGAAGCTGCAGCGCGAAGGCCTGCTGCCGATGAAGCCGAAGCCGGTGTTCGGCGCTGGCCCCGGTGGCGACCGCGGCGGCCGTCCGGGCGGTGCAGGCGCTGGTCGCGGCCCTCGCTGAACCGTTTTGCCGATATGGAAGTCTAACAGCGCGGGCCACGGGCCCGCGTTGTCGTTTTGAAGCGCGCCGCGTTCCGGGGTACCCATGCAAAACGACCGGCAAGAGCATTTTGCATGACGGCTGATCCGGTAGCCCGCCCGCCCTTTCCAGGACCCGCGCACCGCCGTTGCGCGCCGCATCTCGTCATCATAGCAGTGGTTCTCGGCCTGCCGCTCGGGGGCTGCTCCTTCGACCTCGGTTCATGGGGCTCCTCGGACGACAAGCCGAAGCCGGCTGCCACTGCCGACAAGCCCGCCGCCGACACCATCACCCCGCAAGACGTCAACAGCGCCAAGGATCACACCACGCGCGCTCAGGTGCTGGCGCGCTCCGGCAAGCTCGACGAAGCGATGGCGGAGTTCGAACAGGCACTGGCGGCCGACCCTTACAACATCCAGGCGCTCTACGGCCGCGCCCTGATCTATCAGGGCCGTGGACAGCATCAGCAGGCGATCGACGATTTCACCGCGGCCAGCGGGCTGTCGCCGCAGAAGGCCGAGCCCCTGGTCGGCCGTGCCGCCAGCTACCTCGCGCTCGACAAGGCCAAGCAGGCCGCCAGCGATCTCGACGAGGCCGTGCAGGCCGATCCAAGCAATGTTGCGGCATGGAGCACACGCGGCCAGGCCTATGAGCGGCTCGGCGACAAGGCCAAGGCGGCGGCGTCCTACAATCGCGCGCTCGCGCTGCGGCCAAGCGACGGCAATGCGCGCAGCGGGCTGGCGCGCACCGGCGGCTAAGCATGATGAGATTAGGTTGAGCTGGAAACGGCGTCGAAGGTTCACCTCTCCCGTGGGAGAGGTCGATTTGCGCAGCAAATCGGGTGAGGGGTTACGGTCTATCGAGAGGGCGAGAGCCCTCACCCGGATTGCACTGGACGATGCTTCGCATCGCCAGGCGCAATCCGACCTCTCCCCGACGGGGAGAGGTGGACCGAAATCGCGGCAAGCCGATTCGCTGGGCTACTTCGGCAGGACGGCGTGGAACATCGACTTCATGCCGGAGAACATGTCGTCGGTCACCGACGTACGCTCGTTCTTCTGCGCCGGCATGATCGCCTCGGCGCGCAGGTCGAGCGGGGCCTGCACCACCGGGACCGGAATGTCGGCCGGCGGCGTCAGCCGGTTGGAGTCCTGGCCGCCGGCGGCGTAGGGCGGACGCGGCTGCGAGGATTGATCGACATTGTCAGTGGACGGGCTCGACACCATGATCGGCGGCGGCAACGGCCGGATCGCCGAGGTGGCTGCCGGACGCTGCGCCTCTGGCAGGCGGGCAAGATCGGTGCGCGCAGCGTCCTGGGAACGCGTGGCGTCCTGGGAACGCGCCGCCTCCTGCGGACGCTCCTTGCGCAGCCGCTCGATGGCGGCGCGCGCGAGGTCGTTGGCGTCGCGGCTTTCCTCAGGCGTGACAGCCGTCTCGACCGGCGCAGCTGACGTCGCAGGGGCGGCCGGCTGCGGCGCGGCGGGCGTGACCTTCGCGACGGCCTTCGGCGCCGCCGGGTGATGGCGGGTGTCGGCGGGGATGCTGGCGGTATCGGCCGGCGCCTCAGGCTTCACATCGGCAGATTTGGGGTCGGCCGATTTCTCGGCGGGCTTCTCGGTGACGGTGGCCTTCTCGGACGCCGACCGCTCGATCAGCGTGCGCTCCGACATGCCCTTGGCCTTCACACCGGCTTCGGGGAGGCTGCTGACGACGGTGGCGGGCTTGGCGGCGGCCTTCGGATCTGCCTTGGGATCGACTGCGGCGGTCACGGCTGCGGCTGCCGGCGCCTCCGGCTTGGCCACGATGTAGTGATTAACGATGTACGCCCCGATGATGGTCGCTGCCACCGAGGGTAAGATGTCCATCACGAATTTCTTCAGGTAACTCAGCATGACCTGCCACTCCCCACCCCGGTATTACATGCTGGAACTTTGAGGCACATTCAGGGATCAACTGCGTCGGATCGGTGGCAAACCCCCGTTCCGACGTCACCTTTGGTGTCGCTTTGGTTTCAGCCGGAGGCGCCCCCTGCGCAGGCCGCATCCGCCTGCTAGATCATCGCGCAGCCGTTAACGGGTTATGAATTTCCACAGCCGCGCCGGCTCGGACCTGCCATTCGGCGGGTGCAGGGTTCCTTGCCGGATTCCTTGGAGGGTTCTTGCGCCGCGTCAGGGCTTGAGTTCGACCTCGAGGAACACGATCTCGCTGGCCGTCTCGTTGAGCACGTCGTGCTGGACCCCTGCCTTGCGGAAATAGGATTTGCCGGCTCCGAGCTGCGCCTTCGAGCGCTCGCCGTTCGGCGCCACGATCGTCATCTCGCCGGCCGTGATCGGAACGATGACATAGTCCATCTCATGGGTGTGGTGGCCGGTGGCGCTGCCCGGCGCAAGGCGCCATTCGGTCACGCGGACCTCCGCGGTATCCACCTGCACATCCGATTTGGCGCTGAGCATCGTCATTCTCTCCAATTTTTTTGAGCGGATCATGCTCTACGGCACGAAAACCATGAACACGAACACGGCGAACACCACCATGTGAACGAGCCCGAACAGGATGTTGGTGCGGCCGGTTCCGAAGGTGAGCATGCTGACCATGAAGGTGAGCAGCAGGATCAGCATATGCTGGTTGCTGAGCCCGAGCACCAGTTGCTTGTCGAGCGCATAGGCGGCTACGGCCACCGCGGGAACCGTGAGCCCGATGGTGGCGATCGACGAGCCGAGCGCAAGATTGATGCTCTTCTGCAGATCGTTCTTGCGCGCCGCCGACACTGCGGCAACGCTCTCCGGCAACAGGATCAGGGCCGCCACCACCAGGCCGGCAAAGGCCGGCGGCGCGCCGATCTTGACGGTGACGACATCGACCACCAGCGAGAATTTCTTCGCCAGCAGCACCACCGCCAGCAGCGAGATCAGCAGCAGCGCAACGCTGATCGCGGTCATGCGGTCCGACATCACCTCGCCATGCGCCGCCGCCTCATTGGCGCCGCTGACGAAATAATCGCGGTGACGGATGGTCTGGGTGTAGAGGAACACCGCATAGAGCAGCACGGTCACGACGCTGACCACGGCGAGCTGGGCCGTGGAAAACACCGGGCCCGGAGAGGCCAGCGTGAAATTGGGCATATCGAGCGTGATGGTCGCGAGCACGAACAGTACGCTGAGGTAAAGGTTGGCGCCGGTGATCTGGAAATCCTGCTCCCTGTAGCGCAAGCCGCCGATGAAGATGCAGAGCCCGACCAGGCCGTTGCAGACGATCATCACCACCGCAAACACCGTGTCGCGGGCCAGGGTCGGCGCCGGCGTTTCGCCCAGCATGATGGTCGAGATCAGCGCCACCTCGATGATCGTCACCGCGAGCGTCAGCAGCAATGTGCCGAACGGCTCGCCGATCCGCTCGGCGATCATCTCGGCATGGTGGACCGCCGCGAACACGGTGCCGAACAGAATGACCAGCAGCACCGCCGCAAACACCCAGCCCCCGGCCGATGGCGCGAAGCTGTAGCCGGTGGCCGTGACTGCGGCAAACAACAGCACCGCCAGAACGGGATACAGCCAGGCCGACCGCGGCATCGGTCCGTGTGCGCTCATCGTGGGGGTCCCCTCACTTCGATGGCGCGATTATGCGACAGACAATCGCCGCCGTCAGCCTCTTGCGGCATCGATAAACCGCCGCGCCGTCGCCATCGCACCGAAATCGTCGAGATTGTCGTGCCCGCCACCGGGCAGTCGCACGAATTGCTTGGGCTCATGGGCGAGGCCGAACAGGCGCTCGCCGAAGCGAATCGGGATCACCGGATCGTCGGTGCCATGCATGATCAGAAGCGGCGCCTTGACCCGCGCGATGAGCCGGTCGGAGCGGAATTGATCGCGCATCAAGAGGCTGACCGGCACATACCAGAAATGCGCGCCGGCGACGTCGGCCGTCGACGTATGAGGCGCCTCAAGGATCAGCTTGCCGAGCGGATGTTCGGCAGCGAGCGCAACCGCAACGCCCGTGCCGAGGGAGAATCCCCAGGCCACGATCTGCTCGGCGCGGTAGCGTGCGGTGGCGAAGGCATAAGCCGCCGCGGCGTCCTGCAGCAGTCCCTGCTCGCTCGGAGACCCGCTCGACCCCGCGTAACCCCGAAAGGACAGCGCCACCAGCCCGGTGCCGTCGGCCGTGATGGCCTTGAAGCGCGCCACGCGCCCGGCAAGGAAATCGCCATTGCCGTGAAAGAACAGCACGACGGGCCGGCCCGGCTTCGCCGGCACGTGCCAGACGATGACCTTCTCGCCGTCGTCAGTGGTCAGGACATGCTCTTCCGCTTCGGGAAGCCCCGCGGCTGCCGGCGCGGTCCGTCCGACCGGCGGGATCGGAAACAGCAGTTCGCGCTGCCTGACATACAGCGCAACGAGCCCGCCGAGATAGATGACGAACGCGGCGATCAGGAGCCATTTCAGGATTGCGAGTGCCAGTGCCATCAGCGGTGGCCGCGGCTATGTTTTGCCGCGGAGCTTGCGCAGCTTCTCGACATCCGCCTTGATGCTGTCGGGGACCGGCCGGCACGCGCACGCCGCCGCATGCGCGACGTGCCACTTGATGCGCTGCTCGCGCGTCGCCCGGGGCGGCATGCGATGCGCTCGATGCCACTCCCGGTTCAGCGTCATCGCTACCGCCTTACATCGCCTTGACGATGTTCTCGGTGACCTTCTTGGCGTCGCCGAGCAACATCATGGTGTTGTCGCGGTAGAACAGCGGGTTGTCGATGCCGGCATAGCCCGAGGCGAGCGAGCGCTTGATGAACATCACGGTGCCGGCCTTCCAGACCTGCAGCACCGGCATGCCGTAGATCGGCGAGGTCTTGTCCTCTTCGGCGGCCGGGTTGGTGACGTCGTTGGCGCCGATCACGAAGGCGATGTCCGCCTGGGCGAACTCCGAGTTGATGTCCTCGAGCTCGAACACCTCGTCATAGGGCACGTTTGCTTCAGCGAGCAACACGTTCATGTGCCCGGGCATGCGGCCCGCGACCGGGTGAATGGCGTATTTCACCTCGACGCCTTCCTTCTTCAGGATGTCGGCCATCTCGCGCAGCGCGTGCTGTGCCTGCGCCACCGCCATGCCGTAGCCGGGCACGATGATGACCTTGGAGGCGTTCTTCATGATGAAGGCGGCGTCATCCGCCGAGCCGAGCTTGGCGGGCTTCTGCTCGCCGCTGCCGCCGCCGGCCGCCGCGGTCTCGCCGCCGAAGCCGCCGAGGATCACCGAGATGAACGAGCGGTTCATCGCGTGGCACATGATGTAGGACAGGATCGCGCCGGAGGAGCCGACCAGCGCACCGGTGATGATCAGTGCCGAATTGCCCAGCGTGAAGCCGATGCCGGCCGCGGCCCAGCCGGAGTACGAGTTCAGCATCGAGATCACGACCGGCATGTCGGCGCCGCCGATCGGGATGATCATCAGCACGCCGAGCGCCAGCGCGATGATGGTGATCAGCCAGAAGTCGAGCGCGCTGCCGCTCATCACAAGGCCGACGATGAAGAACACCAGCGCCAGCGCCAGCACGATGTTGATGACGTGGCGGAACGGCAGGATGATCGGCGCGCCGCTCATCCGGGCCGACAGCTTCAGGAACGCGATCACCGAGCCGGTGAAGGTCAGCGCGCCGATCGCGACGCCGAGCGACATCTCGACCAGGCTCTGCGGATGGATGTTGCCGGGCGTGCCGATGTCGAACGCCTCGGGCGCATAGAACGCACCGGCGGCGACCAGCACCGCGGCCATGCCGACCAGCGAGTGGAATGCGGCGACGAGCTCGGGCATCGAGGTCATCGGCACCCGGCGCGCGATGACGGCGCCGATGCCGCCGCCGATCGCGACCGCGAGGATGACCAGCACCCAGGCCACGCCATCGGCCGGCGGATGGCTCGCCAGCGTGGTGCCGACGGCGATCGCCATGCCGATCATGCCGAACATGTTGCCCTGGCGCGACGACGCCGGGCTCGACAGGCCGCGCAGCGACAGGATGAACAGCACCCCCGCCACGAGATACAACAGTGCAGAGAGATTGGCGCTCATCTCAGGTCCCCCAAAATCCTCATCACCCCGAGGTGATTGCCGCTCACTTGGCTTTCTTCTTGTACATCGCGAGCATGCGCTGGGTGACCAGGAAGCCGCCGAAGATGTTCACGCAGGCGAAGATCAGCGCGACGAAGCCGAAGCCGCGGGCCCAGCCCGAACCGCTCGAGACCATGCCGACGCCGACCGCGAGCAGCGCGCCGACCACGATCACTGAGGAGATCGCGTTGGTCACGCTCATCAGCGGCGTATGCAGCGCCGGGGTCACCGACCACACCACGAAATAGCCGACAAACACGGCGAGGACGAAAATCGACAGCCGGAACACGAACGGATCGACGGCCTGCGCGAGATGCTCCATGGCTTCTCTCCTTACTTCGGCTGGAAGTTGGGATGGATGACGGCGCCGTCCTTGGTCAGCGCGGTGGCCTTCACCAGCTCGTCGTCCCAATTGACCGCGAGCGCCTTGTTGGCCTTGTCGACCATCGTCTCGATGAACGAGAACAAATTGCGCGCGTAGAGCCCCGAGGCCGACGCCGCGACGCGGCCGGCGACATTGGTGTAGCCGACGATCTTGATGCCGTCGGTCTCGACCACCTCGCCGGGCTTGGCGCCCTCGACATTGCCGCCGCGCTCGACCGCGAGATCGACCAGCACCGAGCCGGGCTTCATCGATTTCACCATCTCGCCGGTGACGAGCTTCGGTGCCGGACGGCCGGGGATCAGCGCGGTCGTGATCACGATGTCCTGCTTCTTGATGTGCTCGGCGGTCAGCGCGGCCTGCTTGGCCTGGTACTCCTTGGACATTTCCTTGGCGTAGCCGCCGGCGGTCTGCGCGTTCTTGAATTCCTCGTCCTCGACGGCGAGGAATTTCGCGCCGAGCGATTCGACCTGTTCCTTGGTGGCCGGGCGCACGTCGGTCGCGGTGACGACGGCCCCGAGCCGCCGCGCGGTCGCGATCGCCTGCAGGCCGGCGACGCCGACGCCCATCACGAACACCTTCGCGGCCGGAACGGTGCCGGCGGCGGTCATCATCATCGGGAAGGCGCGGCCAAAGGCCTCGGCGCCCTCGATCACGGCGCGGTAGCCGGCCAGATTGGCCTGCGAGGACAAGACGTCCATCACCTGCGCGCGGGTGATGCGCGGCATCAATTCCATCGCGAAGGCGGACACACCGGCATCGGCCATCACCTTCAGCGCGGCCTCGTTGCCATAGGGATCCATGATCGCGATGACCAGCGCGCCGCGCTTGTATTTGGAGAGTTCGGAGGCTTCCGGCCGCTTCACCTTGATGATGATGTCGGCGTCCTTGAGCGCGTCCGCGCTGACGGTGGCGCCCACCGCGGTGAACTCCGAATCGGGAAGGCCCGACTTGATGCCCGCGCCCGGCTCGACCGCGACCTCAGCGCCGAGTGCCTTGAACTTCTTCACGGTATCGGGCGAGGCCGCAACCCGCGGCTCGGACGGATCAATTTCCTTGGCAACGGCAATCTTCATGGGCCCTCCGGCGGCGCGAGCGGCGCACGCGTCTTCAAACTAGCGTTATTTTCGCCAGATTTGGATACCCGGTTTTTACACATCCGGGTTCGACAGGAATTCCGGCACCGCCGCGGGACGGCGGCGCCGCTAGCCGATCTAAGGATCAGACCAGGAAATAGGCCATCAGGGCGAGAATAATGGCGACGCTGATGGTGCCCCATTTGACCAGCATGATAAACCCTTCATAGGTCTGCTCATGCGCCACGTAATCGTTGCCGTCGGCGGTCGTGTAGGCCACTTCGCTATGGTCTGCCATCGCTGTCCCCAGTCAGAAATTCGCGTTCCTCCGCGAGCCATTACCGCAAACGGGTAGGCAGGGCAACGGCACGGTCCCGATCAGGCGATTTGAAGCGCAAATCGTCCCCGATCCGGGCGGCCCGCCAACGGCCGCGTCCGGGCCGGATTGATCTCCCCAGCGCGGACGCCAAGGAAAGATCATGCCGTCCGGCGCAAAAACGCCGGCTTCAGCCCAGGGACAGCATGGCGGATGGGCCTCAGCCCATCGTTTCCAGCTCGTCGATCATGCCGGCGATGACGGACAGGCCGCCGTCCCAGAATTTGGGGTCCTTGGCATCGAGCCCGAACGGCCGCAGCAGCTCGGAGTAGTGCTTGGTGCCGCCGGCGGCGAGCATGTCGAGATAGCGCTCGGCAAAGCCTTCCGACGCGTGCTCGTAGACCGCATAGAGCGAGTTCACGAGGCAATCGCCGAACGCATAGGCATAGACGTAGAACGGCGAGTGGATGAAGTGCGGAATGTACATCCAGAACGTCTCGTAGCCCGGCTTGATCTCGATCGCCGGCCCCAGGCTCTCGCCCTGCACGCTGAGCCAGATCTGACCGATCCGCTCGGCGGTGAGTTCGCCGTTCTTGCGCTCGGTATGGACCGCGCGCTCGAATGAATAGAACGCGATCTGCCGCACCACGGTATTGATCATGTCCTCGACCTTGCCCGCGAGCAGCGCCTGGCGCTGCTTGGCGTTCCTGGTCTGGGACAATAACCGCTTGAAGGTCAGCATCTCGCCGAACACGCTTGCGGTTTCCGCCAGCGTCAGCGGCGTCGGCGCCATCAGCGCGCCGTTCTTCGCCGCCAGCACCTGATGGACGCCATGACCGAGCTCATGCGCCAGCGTCATCACGTCGCGCGGCTTGCCCTGATAGTTCATCAGCACATAGGGATGCGCCGACGGCGTGGTCGGATGCGAGAACGCGCCGGGCGCCTTGCCGGGACGGACCGGCGCATCGATCCAGCGATCGTCGAAGAAGCGCTCCGCGATCGCGGCCATCTTGGGCGAGAAGCCGCTATAGGCCGACAGCACCATGTTGCGCGCCTCGGGCCAGGCGATCGTACCGGTCGCCGCGAACGGCAGCGGGGCGTTGCGGTCCCAGTGCGGCAGCTTCTTCTTTTTGAACCAGCCGGCCTTCAGCGCGTAATAGCGGTGCGACAGCTTCGGATAGGCCGCGCGCACCGAGGCGACCAGCGCATCGACCACCTCGCGCTCGACGCGGTTGTTGAGATGGCGGGAGTCCGCGACATCCTGGAAGCCGCGCCAGCGGTCGGAGATTTCCTTGTCCTTGGCGAGCGTGTTGGTGATCAGCGCGAAGCTGCGCTCATTGTCCTTGAAGGTCTTGGCGAGCGCCTGCGCGGCAGCCTTGCGCTTGTCCCCCGCCTTGTCCTGCAGCAGGTTCAGCGTCGGCTCGATCGCGAGATCCTTGCCGCCGACCTTGAAACGCAGGCCGGAGATGGTCTGGTCGAACAGCCGGTTCCAGGCCGCGTAGCCGCTTTGCGCCTTCTCGTGGAACAGCTGCTCGACGCGATCCTCGAGCTGGTACGGCTTGTCCTTGCGCAGATCCTCGATCCACGGCCGGTAATGGCCGAGTTCGGGTTCGGCCATCGCGCGCTCGATCACATCATCGTCGACGCGATTGAGCTCGAGCGAGAAGAACAACAGATGCACCGACGCGGCGGTCAGCCGCTCGGAGACGTCGCCGTAGAATTTCGAGATCGCGGGATCGACGCTGTCGCCGGCATGGACGAGGCCGGCGTAAGAGCCGAGACGGCCAGCCAGATCGTCGATCGCCTCATAGCGCCTGATCGCCTCGGCCAGCCACTTTCCGCCGCCCTCTTTGGCGGTATTTTCGGCAAGCTTGCCCTTGTAGTCGGTCTCAAACGCGACGCAATCTGCGTCCATTTTCTGCAAGTCGCGTGCGACCTCAGGCGCATCGATACCGGAGTAGAGATCTGCCAGATTCCATTCCGGAAGCTTGCCGGTCTTGCTGGCTGCCTTTTTCGCCGCCGGGCTGCCTGCGGACGATTTGCGTTGCGCGGCCGTCTTGCGCAACGCGGCTTCCTTGCGGAGAGCGGCCTTGCTGAGGGCAGACTTGTTGGGTGCAGTTCTGGAGCGCGAGGTCATCTTGTTCGTAACCTTAGTTCAGTCGGAAAGATGTCGGCGGCGGCGGAATGAATGCGGGTTTGCAACATTTAAGAGTGCGTTAATCGGCATCGGCGACATTGCCCCGATTCGAGACAAATAAACGTAGCGTGCGGGGAAAACCATGGCTGCCACCATTTTGATCGCCGATGACGACGCAGTACAGCGCCGTTTGGTTGAAAACATGGTGCAGAAGTGCGGCTATGAGCCCCTCGTCGTGGACAGTGGCGACGCGGCGATCGCGGCCCTGACCGCATCCGAGACGCAGGCGATTGACGCCGTCGTGCTCGACCTCGTGATGCCGGGCCTCGACGGTCTTGGAGTCCTCGCAAAAATTCGTGAAGCTGGTTTGACCGTCCCGGTCATCGTGCAGACCGCGCATGGCGGCATCGACAATGTCGTGTCGGCGATGCGCGCCGGCGCCCAGGATTTCGTCGTCAAGCCGGTCGGCTTCGAGCGGCTGCAGGTTTCCCTGCGCAACGCCCTCAACGCCTCGGCGCTGAAGGGCGAATTGCAGCGGATTCGCCACAGCCGCGAGGGCCGGCTGACCTTCTCCGACATCATCACCCGCAGCGAGGCGATGGCCGGGGTGCTGCGCACCGCGCAAAAGGCCGCGTCCTCGACGATCCCGGTGCTGATCGAGGGCGAATCCGGCGTCGGCAAGGAACTGTTCGCGCGCGCCGTTCACGGCAGCGGCGAGCGCAAGGCCAGGCCGTTCGTTGCGGTGAATTGCGGCGCGATCCCGGACAATCTCGTCGAATCGATCCTGTTCGGCCACGAGAAGGGCGCCTTCACCGGCGCCACCGAGCGCCACCAGGGCAAATTCGTCGAAGCGCATGGCGGCACGCTGTTCCTCGACGAGGTCGGTGAATTGCCGCTGGCCACGCAGGTGAAACTGCTGCGCGCGCTGCAGGAAGGCACCGTCGAGGCGGTCGGCGGCCGCAAGCCGGTCAAGGTCGATGTTCGCATCATCTCGGCGACCAACCGCAAGCTGCTCGATCTCGTGAAAGGCGGCCAGTTCCGCGAGGACCTGTTCTATCGCCTGCACGTGCTACCGCTGACCATTCCGGCGCTGCGACAGCGGCGCGAAGACATCCCGCATCTGCTGCGGCATTTCCTGGCGCGGTTCTGCGCCGAGGAAAACCGCAACATCACCGGCATCAGCGGCGAGGCGATGGCGCACCTCTCGCAGCTCGACTGGCCGGGCAACATCCGCCAGCTCGAGAACACGGTGTATCGCGCCGTGGTGATGAGCGACGGCGACCAGCTCGGCCTCGCCGATTTCCCGCAAGGAACGGCGCATCCGGTACCGGAGGGCAAATCGCTGCAGGGCGAGCCGCTGGTGGTGTCGCCCTCCACGGCTCCGGCCATGATTTCCGGTAATGAAATACCGGTTACTGCCTCCCTGCCCACCGCCGGCGGCCTCGCGATGCTCAATACGGCGGGCGAGGTGCGCCCCCTGGAAGATCTCGAGAACGAGATCATCCGCTTCGCGATTTCGCATTACCGCGGACAGATGTCGGAGGTCGCGCGCCGCCTCAAGATCGGCCGCTCGACGCTCTATCGCAAGCTCGACGAAGCTGCGGCCGGCACGCGCGCCAGCGACGCCACTTAGCCCTCAAAGCCGGCCGGGCCACACCAGGGAACCTTTTGAACCGTGTCGTGGCGGTGACAGACAAAGGCTGTGCCGCGTGGCAAAAACGCACGGCCCGGAGCGAAATCAGCTGCTTCGAGGTCAGTTTGTCGTGAGTTGCCCCGCATGGCGCTGGCTGCATGAGAGGGGCAAATGTATCGTCTGCGTTCGTTGTGTGCAGGCGTGCGAGTCGATCGAGAGGCCGGCGCTTCGCGCAAGCTATGAAACCAAATTCTGAATTGAACTGTTCCAGTTTGACGAGGGGCAGTTTCACCCAGGGGGTGTGACGATGCGTGACTGTTCGAACAACCGTCGAGGATTTGACCGCGTATTGATGGCCGTCGCGGCAACCTTCCTCACGGTGTCCGCGACCTCGGCCCTCGCGCAGGACAGGCCTCACTCCAGCGCTTCGGAACTCGCGATCGACGCGGCGATCCCGCGCCCCGAACCGGCCAACGTGCCGCCCCCCACCGCAAGCGATTTCAAGGCCGACACCACCGCAGCGCTGCCCGATGCAGCCAAGCCGGCCGACGTGAAGCCAGCGGATGTGCAAGCCACCGAGGCCAAGCCTGCTGAGACAAAGCCGGTCGACGCCAAGCCGGCAGAGCCGAGCGCGACTGCAAAGGCGGTCGAGCCGAAGCCCGCCGATGTAGCGACCGCGCCGGCCACGAAGCCCGCCGATGCGCCGAAGACCGATACCGCCATCGCGCCGGCGGCCCCCGCCCCTGCAACTGCCACCGCGCCTGCCGCAAGCCCCGCGCCTCCAACGGCCGCGGCGCCGGCCACAGCGCCTGCTCCCGCGACCGCCGCAGCTCCGGCGAGCGAACCGGCGAAGGCAGCGAGCAACGTTGCCGCCGAGGATCAGCCGGTTGCCGACAAGCTGCGCGAACTGCTCGCCAGCAAGTCGCTGCGTACCTTCGACCGCAAGAACGAGCGCGCTGCGGCCGAGAAATTCTATTCGGCTCGCGAATACGCGCCGGTGTTCACCAAGGCCGGCAAGCTGACCGATGCCGGCAAGGGCGTCATCGCACGCCTGAAGGACGCGGCCGCCGACGGCCTCGATGCATCAGACTATCCGGTGCCAGATTTCGCCGCGGCGACCTCGCCGGACGCGCTGGCCGACGCCGAGCTGAAGCTCGCGTCCAGCATGCTGGACTATGCGCGCCAGGCCCAGAGCGGCCGCATGCACTGGTCGCAGGTGTCGGCGGACATTCTCTATCCGGAGCACCCGATCGATCCGGCGGAAGTGTTCGCCAATGTGACCTCCGCCAAGGACGCCTCCGCCGCGCTCGACGGCTACAACCCGCAGCAGAAGCTCTACAAGGAGCTGAAGAAGAAGCTCGCCGAGCTGCGTGGCCAGGGCGACGGTCCGGTCATCACGATCGCGGACGGCCCGACGTTGAAATATTTGCCGGCGCGCAAGAAGCAGGCCGCGGTCGAGATGGACGATCCGCGCGTGCCGGACCTGCGCAACAAGCTCGGCATCACCGAGGATGCCGACAGCACCAAGTATGACGCGACGGTCGCACGGGCCGTGGAGAAATTCCAGAGCAGCGTCGACCTCAAGCCGACGGGCGTTCTCGACGAGCGCACGGTCAAGGCGCTGAACAATCCGAAGCGCGATCGGCAGATCGACACCGTGATCGTCAACATGGAGCGCTGGCGCTGGCTGCCGCGCCAGCTCGGCGCCGCCAGTGTCGGCAACGCCTATGTGATCCTCAACATCCCGGACTACACGCTGAAGGTGATGCAGAACGGCGCGCCGGTCTGGACCACCCGAGTCGTCACCGGCAAGCCCGGCCAGCATGCCACGCCGCTTTTGACCGAGACGATGAAGTACATCACGGTCAATCCGACCTGGAACGTGCCGCCGTCGATCATCTACAACGAGTATTTGCCGGCCCTGCAGCAGGATCCGACGGTGCTGCAGCGCATGGGCCTCAGGCTCGAGCGCAACCGCGACGGCTCGATCCACATCTCGCAGCCGCCGGGTGAAGCCAACGCACTCGGCCGCATCCGCTTCAACTTCCCGAACAAGTTCCTGGTCTATCAGCACGACACGCCGGACAAGTACCTGTTCGCGAAGGACGAGCGTGCTTTCAGCCACGGCTGCATGCGCGTGCAGAATCCCGATCAGTACGCCGCCGTCCTGCTCAACATCACCGAGCCGAACCAGCACTACACGCCGGAGCGGATCCGCAGCATGTACGGCTCGAGCGAGGTCGACCTGAAATTCCCGACGCCGATTCCGGTGAACATCACCTACCAGACCGCGTTCGTGGACGACGCCGGCAAGCTGCAGTTCCGCAGGGACGTTTACGGCCGCGATGCCAGCATGCTGTCGCTGCTCAGGAACAGCCGCGGCAAGGATCTCGAGACGGTGGTGGCGCACGCCCAGCCGAGCTACTCGCGTCCGCCGAGCAGCAGCCTGCCCGCCGGCGTCAATGTCGCCGGCGACAACGGCTTTGGCTCCTCCGGACCAAACTTCTTCGAGCGCCTGTTCGGGGGATTCGGACAGCCGGAGCCGCAGCCGATCCGTCGTGGGCAGGCCCAGCAGCAGCGCCGGGTGATCACCCGCTAATCTGCATTTCCGCCCGATTGGGATAAATTTTGAAGCAAAATCAACGATCTCGCTCAAAAGGCGAGATCGTTTACGTTAACCATTTCGGGTCTCGGCTGGGGAGCAGGGCTATCTTTTGCCACAGTCGCCCAGTTAGTTAAGCCTAACTTGGGGGCGGGTCGGTAAACCTCGGTTAACCCTCCCGCTTTAAGAAAGCGTTCACCGTCTTCCGCAGGGGGTCTGCGAAAGATGCCGACCGAACGCTCGTCGACTGGGTGGGCTCATAGTGCTGGCTGTCTTCGCACGCCGCTGCAATCCGCTGTCGTTGCCTAAGGCCGGATACCAAGTCGGCCTGACTGCGCTATTGCTGTTGGCGGGCGCGGGATCGGTGCACGATGCCACCGCGCTGAACCAGACCCGCACCCTCTCCTTCCACCACACCCATTCCGGCGAAGACCTCACCGTCACCTTCAAGCGCGAGGGCCGCTACGACGAAGGCGCGCTGAAGCAGCTCAACCACTTCCTGCGCGACTGGCGCTCCCAGGATGAAACGGTGATGGACCGTCACCTCTTCGACATCCTGTGGGACGTCTATAACGACGTCGGCGGCAAGCAGCCGATCCAGATTATCTCCGCCTATCGCGCCCCTGCCACCAACGCCATGCTCCGCCGCCGCTCCTCGGGCGTTGCGCGCCACAGCCAGCACATGCTGGGGCATGCGATGGACTTCTTCATCCCGGGCGTGCCGCTGGAGCAGATCCGCTACGCGGGCCTCCGCCTGCAGCGCGGCGGCGTCGGCTTCTATCCGACCTCGGGCTCGCCGTTCGTCCATCTCGACACCGGCAGCATTCGCCACTGGCCGCGCATGACCCGCGAGCAGCTGGTCAGGGTGTTCCCCGACGGCCGCACCGTCCATGTCCCGACCGACGGCACGCCGCTCAAGGGCTATGAGCTCGCCAAGGCCGACATCGAGCGCCGCGGCAATAGTGACGATGCCGCGACCATCGGCAAGCCGAGCCTGTTCGCGAAGCTGTTCGGTGGCGGCAAGTCGAGTGACGATGAAGACGAAGGCGCGGCCAGCGTGAACGACAAGCCCGCCGCCAACACCGTGGTGGCCGCCGCCGCGCCCGCCAAAGCCGCCGATCCGGTTCCGCTGCCGCGCGCCAAGCCGCAGTTCGCCGCCGCCATCCAGCTCGCCGCCGCCGACGCCCAGCTCGTCCCGATGCCGAAGGCGAAGCCCGCGGTGCAAATGGTGCAGGTGGCCGAGAACACCGCGCCGCAATCGCCTGCCGACATCATCAACGCCCGCGGCTTCTGGGGCGACGAGGGTGAGGCGCCGAAGCAGGCGTCGGCGGCGCAGATTGCCGCGCTGAAGGCCCGCGAGGCGGTCGGCGGTACCGATCCGCAGACCACTGCCAGCACGACAACCGAAAACTTCAACAAGGCGCTGGCCTATGCGCCGGCGGCGGCGTCACCGGTCGATCGCGCCAACATCGTCGCAGCGACCGCGCCGATCCCGCGCAACGTACGCCCGACGCGCAATGCCGCGGCTCCTAGCACCGAAATCAACACCGTCGTTGCCAAGGGCGCACCGAGCCAGGGCGTGATCACGACCTCCGCGCGGATCTCGGCTGCCAAGGGTAACGATATCTGGATGCGCGTGGTGATGCTGGCGCCGAGCGCCAGCAATGCCATGCTGACCACGGTGCTTGGCGACACCGACATGACGATGATGCGGGCTCATTTCGTGAAGCCGCAGGCCGCCGTCGTCATGACCTTCTCGGAAGATCCGATGATGGGCATGACCTGCGACCGCTTCTCGGGCTCGGCGACCGCCCTGCTGACGACCCAGTCCTTCGTGCTCCGCACCGCCTCGCTGCGCTGAGCCGCGCTTCTACCGACAAGATAGCTTTCCGCCGGTTCAGGCCGGCAGCCCTGCCTTGAGCAGGCCGGCCTCGTAGCGCGCCCGATCGGGCTCGCACTTGTAGCGCTGGGTTGTCAGATGCGCGGCAACCGAGAAAGTGGGCTCGCGCTTCAGCACCTCGGCGGCGTGGGCGGAGGCCGCCACCGTGTTACCCATCTGCGCGAAGGTCGCCGCGAGGAAGGCGTGATGGGTATGGTCGGGGCGCGTGATCCGCGAGAACGCCTCGGCGGCGTCAGCGTATTTCTCGGCGCAATAGCAGGCCCGGCCGAGATGGCTCCAGAAGCGCTCCGGATGGAACGGATTGAGGCGCATCGCCCGCTTGATCCAGTCGATGCCTTCCTCGGGCCGCCCGAGCCAGGTCAGGAGCTCGCCCTGCTGCACGACGACGAGGTCGTAATTCGGGTTCAGCGCGAGCGCGCGCTCCTGGTGGAAGGCGGCCTTGTCGTGGTCGTCGCGGTTGAGGTTCAGCGCGGCGAGGATCCGGTGCACGTCGCTGTCATTGTCGTCGAGCTTGAGCGCGATCTCGAGCTCGGCGGCGACCTGCGCCATGGTCGCGTCGCGGTCGGTGCACCAGTTGTAGACCCAGGTCTGGCCGAGCACGCAGGCCCGCCAAGCGTGGGCATGGGCATAGTTCGGGTCAAGCACGATGGCCCGCTCGAGGAGGCGCTGCGCCTCCGCGTTGTCGTCCCGTGCCGAGCGATGATGCAGCACCTTGGCGGCAAGCACGCACTCATAGGCCGCCATGTTGTCGGTCGGCTTGCGCTTGACGCGGTCATGCGCGGCAGCCTCGAGGCGCCCCGGCAGGGTCGCCACGATCGCGCGCGTCATCTCGTCCTGGATGGCGAAGATGTCGGCCAGCTCGCGGTCGTAGCGTTCGGCCCAGACGTGCCGGTCGGCCACGGCGTCGATCAGCTGCACCGTGACGCGGATCCGGCCGCCCGCCTTCCGCACGCTGCCTTCCAGCACGTAGTCGACGGCGAATTCCTTCCCGACATCCTGCACCTTCACGGCCTTGCCCTTGTACACGAAGGTCGAGTTGCGCGAGATCACCAGCAGATCGTGGAAGCGCGACAGCTCGGTGATGATGTCCTCGGTAAGCCCGTCGGCGAAAAATTCCTGCTCGGGATCGCCGCTCATGTTGACGAGCGGCAGCACGGCGATCGAGGGCTTCTTGGCGACGACAGGGGCAGCCACCGCACTCGGGTGCTCCGGAACGGGCCTGACACGGGCTTCGAGATGGACGCGGAAAACCCGGATCGGGCGCGCGATGTTCTTGACGGTCTGGTCGCCGAGATCCTCGAAGCTCAGATCTTCCAGGCGATCGCCGACCTGATCGCGGACCGCGCCGGAAATGCAGATGCCGCCGGGCTCGGCCAGCGTTTCCAGGCGGGACGCGACGTTGACGCCGTCGCCGAAGATATCGGCGCCGTCAACGATCACGTCGCCAAGGTTGATGCCGATGCGAAACTGCATCCAGCGCGCCGGCGCGACATCGGCGTTGCGCTTCGCCATCCGGCTCTGGACCTCGGCCGCGCACAGCACCGCATCGACGACGCTGTGGAATTCGACCAGCAGGCCGTCGCCGGTGGTCTTGATGATGCGGCCGCGATTCTTGCCGATGGCCGGATCGATCAGCTCGATGCGATGGGTTTTGAGGCGCGCAAGGGTGCCCGTCTCGTCAGCCTCCATCAGGCGGCTATAGCCGACCATGTCGGCGGCGAGGACCGCAGCGAGCCGGCGCTCTGGTCCTGGCACGTCCATCTGAACGATCTGCCCGGTTACCTCGCCGGCAGTGTAGCAAATCCCGGGATTTCACCCAAGCCTCGACAGGAGGTCTTCCAGCAGCTTTGACCTGAGCGTTGGCGAGAGCGTTGGGGAGAGCCTTTGGGGGGCGCCTTGCAGAACGCCCGGCAGGGTGGCCGCCGGCCGCCTCAGAGCATCCCCAGCGCCTGCATGTAGGTCTCCAGGATGGTCTCCTGCTCCTGGCGCTCGTTCGGATCCTGCTTGCGCAGACGGATGATGGCGCGCAGCGCCTTGACGTCGAAGCCGTTGCCCTTGCTCTCGGCATAGACGTCGCGGATGTCGTCCGAGATCGTCTTCTTCTCTTCTTCCAGCCGCTCGATGCGCTCGATGATGGACTTGAGCTGGTCCTTGGCAAATCGCGTTGCGGGCTCTTCCTTGACGGCGGCAGACGTGGTGGCCATCGCGCACTCCTGAACAGGTATCAAAATGTTACGCGAATACGCGCCTTGCGCACCGCTTGCTGCGGGCGACCCTCGATTTTGCCGCGCGTTCCGTCAAGGAAACATCGCGCTCATCCACAGCGCGCCCACAGGAGATGCGGACGGCCGCGGAACAATGTCATTCCGGGGCGTCCGAAGGACGAACCCGGAATCTCGAGATTCCGGGTTCGATGCTCTCGCATCGCCCCGGAATGACACTGTCAGCTTAATGCCCGCTTTGGGCCTTCTTCATCGCCGCGAGCTGCTCCGGCGTCGCGCTGCCCTGATGCTTCGCCTTCCATTCCTCATACGGCATGCCGTAGACCGCCTCACGGCTCTCGTCCTTGCTCACCGCAAGGCCCTTGGCGTCGGCCTCTTCCTTCATCCAGTTGGACAGGCAGTTGCGGCAGAAGCCGGCGAGGTTCATCAGATCGATGTTTTGCACATCGGTGCGGTTGCGCAGGTGACTGACGAGACGCCGGAAGACCGCGGCCTCGAGTTCCGTTCTGGTTTTGTCGTCAATGCTCATGATCGTGATCCCGTGTGTCGCGCTCACCATATTGATATCAGGTGGGAATTGTCACAGATTTTGCCATATCGGCGCGCAGAACGGACCCGTCCGGCCACCCCGGCCACGGTCCGGCAGCGTCGCAGACGGGCGCCCGCCCGTTGACAGTGCCGGCCGAGCACGCGAAATCGTCCATGATTTGATATAGCTTCGCTGCATGAGCCCAACAGATTCCCTCGCCTCAGCTCCCCGCAATATCCGCCTGATCCTGGTCGGCCTGCTGCCGGTGCTGGCGCTTGTCGCAGCCTGCCTGTGGACGAGTCCGGCGGCCGCCGATTTCCGGCTCTGCAACAACACCTCGAGCCGCGTCGGCATCGCGCTCGGCTACAAGGACGCCGAGGGCTGGACCACCGAGGGCTGGTGGAACGTGTCGTCGCGCACCTGCGAGACCTTGCTGCGCGGCAACCTTGTGGCGCGCTACTACTACATCTACGCTCTCGACTATGATCGCGGCGGCGAATGGTCCGGCCAGGCCTTCATGTGCTCGCGCGACAAGGAATTCACCATCAAGGGCACCGAAAATTGCCTGGCGCGCGGGTTTGACCGCACCGGCTTCTTCGAGGTCGACACCGGCGAGCAGCGTGCATGGACCGTTCAGCTGACCGAAGCCAACGAACAACAGCCGCAGAAAGTACCGGGAATGCCGGGCGGCGTGGGTCCAGGAAGTCCCGGGGCGATGCCGGGCCTGCCCAACCCGCCGCCGGGCGCAGCGCCTCCGGGCGCGTCTGGTCTGCCGCCAGCCGCACCACCCGGAAACAAACAATGAGACGACTGCGTCGAATCAAGATCCTCGCAACGCTCGGCCCGGCCTCCTCAGACAGCGCGATGATCCGCAAGCTGTTCGAGGCGGGCGCCGACGTCTTCCGCATCAACATGAGCCATACCCCGCATGACAAGATGCGGGAACTGGTCAAGACCATCCGCAATGTCGAATCGAGCTACGGCCGGCCGATCGGCATCCTGGTCGACCTGCAAGGGCCGAAGCTGCGGCTCGGCTCGTTCGCGGAAGGCTCGACCCAGCTCAAGAACGGCCAGAGCTTCATTCTGGATTCCGACAAGACGCCGGGCGACAACAGCCGCGTCCAGCTTCCGCATCCGGAGATCCTTGCCGCGCTCCGCCCGGGCCATGCGCTGTTGCTCGACGACGGCAAGGTGCGGCTGATCGCCGAGGAAACCTCGCCCGAGCGCGCGGTCACGCGCGTCGTGATCGGCGGCAAGATGTCGGACCGCAAGGGCGTCAGCCTGCCCGATACCGATCTGCCGGTGTCGGCGATGACCGCAAAGGACCGCGCCGACCTGGAAGCCGCGCTGCCGGAGGGGATCGACTGGGTCGCGCTGTCCTTCGTGCAGCGTGCCGAGGACGTGATCGAGGCCAAGAAGATGATCCGCGGCCGCGCCGCCGTGATGGCCAAGATCGAGAAGCCGCAGGCGATCGACCGCCTTGCCGACATCATCGAAGCGTCGGACGCGCTGATGGTGGCGCGTGGCGATCTCGGCGTCGAACTGCCGCTGGAACGGGTGCCGAGCCTGCAGAAGCAGATGATCCGGATGGCGCGCCGCGCCGGCAGGCCGGTGGTGGTCGCAACCCAGATGCTGGAATCGATGATCCAGGCGCCGGTACCGACGCGCGCCGAAGTCTCCGACGTCGCCACCGCCGTCTACGAAGGCGCCGACGCCATCATGCTGTCGGCGGAATCCGCCGCCGGCAAATTCCCGGTGGAGGCGGTCTCGACCATGAACCGCATCGGCGAGGAAGTGGAGCGCGACCCGACCTATCGCAACGTGATCAACGCGCAGCGCGTCGATCCCGAAGCGACGGTGGGTGACGCCATTGCCGACGCCGCGCGGCAGATCGCCGAGACGCTCGACCTGTCGGCGATCATCTGCTGGACGTCGTCAGGCTCGACCGCGATCCGGGTGGCGCGCGAGCGGCCCAAGGTGCCGGTGGTCGCGATCACGCCGAACCTCGTCACCGGCCGCAAGCTGTCGGTGGTGTGGGGGGTGCATTGCGTGGTCGCCGAGGACGCGCACGATCTCGACGACATGGTCGACCGCGCCGGCTCGATTGCGTTCCGCGACGGTTTTGCCAAGGCCGGCCAGCGCGTCATCATCGTCGCCGGCGTGCCGCTGCGCGCCCCCGGCACCACCAATATGCTGCGCATCGCCTCGGTCGGCCCCAGGGGCGACGCGCAGCTCTAGATTCTCTTGTTTGACGCGTTTTCTTCACGCGAACCGGTGCCCGCTTCGCGCGAAAACGCGCTAGCCCGCCGCGGGGCGATCAACCCTGCAAGGACACGTCGAGCGTGATCTTGGTGTTGAGCAGCTTCGACACCGGACATCCGGCCTTCGCCTTGCCGGCTAGTTCCTGGAACGTCGCGTTGTCGGCGCCCGGGATCTTCGCCGACAGCGTCAGGTGCACCGCGGTGATGGCGAAGCCGTCGGCGACCTTCTCCAGGGTCACATCGGCCTTGGTCTCCATATGCTCCGCCGTAAGCTTGGCTTCGCCCAGGATCAGCGACAGCGCCATCGTGAAGCAGGCGGCATGCGCCGCGCCGATCAGCTCCTCCGGATTCGAACCCGGTTTGCCCTCGAAGCGGCTGGCGAAGCCGTAGGGGTAATCCGAGAGCGCGCCGCTCTTGGTCGAGATCGCGCCCTTGCCGTCCTTGATGCCGCCCTGCCATTTGGCCGAGCCATGGGTCGTCGTCATGCGTTGCTCCGTGAGGTTGGTTGAACCCAGCCCGCAAAACTACAACGCCATTGCGACAGAAGTGTTCTTCGCGCGCCTTGGCCTCACCCTGGCCTCAGGCGCCGACCAGCGCCTTCGCCGGGGTCGTCGCCTGCACCACGAGGCCACGCGCACGTGCGTCCATCACGCCGACCGCGCGCAGCGCAAGCAGCGTCACGGTCTGCACCGCGTCACGCAGCTTGATCGGATCGTCGAGATTGGCCGGCGCCAGCGGGCCGACCAGCGCCTCGTGCAGCGCGCCGAGCAAGGCGGTGGCGGCCAGCGCCGTGTCCTGTGCCGGCAGGTGGCCGGCGCGCACCGCGGCATCGATGCGCATGGCAAGCTCGCCGGAAATATCGCGGCGGCTGGCGAGGCGCGAGGCGGTGACGTCGACGTCGACCGGCTCGGCCAAAATGCCCCAGGCAAGCTTGCGTTGCGAGAGCACGTGGACGGCGATCGTCGTCACCGCAGCGGCGAGCGCCGATGACGGCCCTGGCGCGGCATCGGCGGCGCGCCGGATCGCGGTGAGCTCGTCGCGCGAGACTTCCGTGATCAGTTCCGAGATCAGCTCGGCCTTCGACGGGAAATAGCGGTAGACCGTTCCGGCCGCGACATTGGCCCGCACCGCGACGGGTGCGATCTGGACCGCCGCCATGCCGCCCGCCGCCGCCGCGTCCCGCGCAGCCGACAGGATGGCGCTGCGCCGCGCGGCCAGCCGTTTCACGACCTGATGAGTTCGCCGGTAAACCATGGCGTTCCGTCCCCCCGCCGTGCGCCCCGGCCGGCGCCCACCGGCAGAACACACGAGTCTTCAACGTTTTGAACGATTGATCCCGCAATCGTCTGAAGAAGTGAACAACTATTCAGACTGAATGACAAGCTGGAATTGTAAGGATTTTTTGCAACCTCTGGTACCACCTCTGATTGAGCCGGCGGCGCTCCGGCCCCTCCCGAACCGGATCAGGGCCACGATGGTAAATCGCCGGCTAAGGCGATCGCTCGAAATCGAGACATCTGATCTTGCGCATGCGCGCGATATCGCTGCGGCATTTACCCGAATTTATCGGAAGCCGTGGTCGAGTACGCGCTGGCGTCACGCGTGGCGTTGGCTCTGGATGCCCCCGGCCGAAACAAGCAAGAAAGCGCATGTCACTCTCCATCACCAGCAGCGTGAGCAGCCGTAGCGCGGCGCGAGGACTGGTGCCGCTGTGCGCCGCCGTGGGCGCCTATCTGTTCTATCTCTCGGCCGGCGAAATCCTGCTGCGCGATTCCGACACGATGTGGCAGATCAGGGTCGGACAGTGGATCCTCGAACACGGCGCGATGCCGACATCGGACGTGTTCTCGTTCACCCGCTTCGGCGAGCCCTGGATCTCGAGCTCGTGGCTGTCGCAGGTGGCGTACGCGCTCGTCTACGGCGGCGATTGGGCCGGACCGGTGATCCTGTCGTCGATGGCGATCGGCGCGACGGTCGCGATCTTCCTGCATCTGTTGAGCCCGTATTTCGATCCGGCGCGCGCGCTCCTGATCGCGGCGCTGGCGCTGCTGTTGTCGACGATCCACTTTCTGGCGCGGCCGCATGTGCTGGCGCTGCCGGTGCTGCTGGCGTTCATCGGCGGCCTGCTCGTGGCCGCGGATCGCCGCACCTCACCGTCGTGGTGGCTGCTGCCGCTGATGACGCTGTGGGCCAATCTGCATGGCGGCTTCGTTCTCGGCCTGGCGCTGATCGGACCGATCGGACTGGAGGCGGTGTGGAACGCGGAGCCCGGCCGCCGCCGTCAGCTTGTCGTGCGATGGGGCCTGTTCGGCCTCGCCGCGCTGGCCGCGAGTTGCCTGACGCCCTATGGCTGGAATAGCCTGCTCGGCGCGACCAAGATCCTCAGCCTCGGCAAATTGCTGACGCTGATCGGGGAATGGAAGCCGGCGGATTTCAGCAAGCCCAGCTTCTTCGAAGCCACGCTGCTCGGTCTGATCGGCCTGATCTGCTATCGCAGGCTGACGCTGTCGGTGCCGCGGATCCTGCTGCTGCTCGGGCTGATCTGGATGGCGCTGAGCCATGTCCGCAACATCGAGGTGTTCGCGTTCATCGCTCCGCTGGTGCTCGCCAAGCCGATCGCCGAGCAATGGGGAACGACAGGCGCCACCGCCGCCCGCTTCGGAGAAACGCGCTCATTCCCGCTCGTCACGATCCTGGCTGTGATCGCGATGGTGATCGGCGCCTGGGTGACGACGGCGATGTTCGTCGCGCAGCATCAGTTCAAGTTCCTGCCGATCTTCTCGCCCGTTGCCGCGGTCGATGTGCTGCAGCAGCACAAGGCGCAGCGCGTGTTCAGCACCGCGCCGTTCGGCGGCTACATGGTGAGCCGAGACATGAAAGTGTTCATAGACGGCCGCGCCGAGCTCTATGGCGAGCAATTCGTGCTCGACTATTACGATGCGCTCGATGCCCGCGACGTCGGCCAGCTGCTGGGCCTGCTCGACAAGTACCGGATCGATGCCACGCTGCTGAGCTCGGACTCGTCGGCCGGCAACGCACTGGATCATCTGAAGGGCTGGAAGCGGCTGTACAAGGACGACATCGCCGTGATCCATGTGCGCTCGGACGAGACCAAGGCCGGCGCGGCGGCGGCGGCGGCCGAGGAGGCGAAGTAGCGTACGCTATTGCTTCCTCAAGCGTCGCGCGCTGCTTGTCCCGTCATCCTGAGGTGCGAGCCTTGCGGCGCAATTGCGCCGCTGGGCGAGCCTCGAAGGATGCACGGCCGCATTGTGGCCGATTCATCCTTCGAGACGCCGCTTCGCGGCTCCTCAGGATGACGGGCTTAGAATGGCGATAATCAATTCCCTGTCTGGAGCTCGCCGAAGCGATCCCAGGTCTTGCCGTTGAAACGCATCAGCTGCATCTGATCGACCGGCACGTGATCGGCCGGTGAGGTGTTGACCTTGATGCCCGGCAGCAGCATCGGCAATTCCAGGCCCTTGATCGCGAATGCCTGACGCAGGATGTTTTCGGTCGAGAGATCGTCGCCGCAGGCATTCAGCACCGCCTCCAGCGCCATCGCGCTGTTGTAGGCGTTGACGTAGTTGGTGTCGTGCTGGTCGCCTTCCGGCACGTATCTGGTCATGAACTCGCGCCAGCCCTTCATGCCGGGATCGTCCTTCCAGGCCGGATCGTCCGGGTCCTTCACATAGGCCGTGGAGATGATGCCGGTGCCGGCCTCGACGCCGGCAGGCTGCATCACGGTCGAGATCCACACCGCGGTGTTGGACAGGAAGGTCATCGGCCGCCAGCCGATCTCAAAGGCCTTGCGGATCGACTGCGCCGCGAATTTCGGCGTCGCCGCGATCACGAAGACGTCGGCATTGGTGGCCTTCAGCTTGACGATCTGGGAGTCGATCGTCGGATCCGTGATCTCATAGGTCGCAACGGTGACGACGGTATCATACTTCTCGCCGAGCACGTCCTTGAGGCCGGCGAGATAGTCGCGGCCGTAATCGTCGTTCTGCGAGATGACGGCGAACGTTGCATTCGGATTCTTCGCCAGCGCGTAGCGCGCATACAGCCGTGCCTCGTAGCGGAACGGCGCCTGCACGCCCATCGTCGCCTGCGGGAATTGCGCGATGTCGCCGAATTTCGAGGCGCCGGAGGCCAGAAACAGCTGCGGGATGTTCTTGCCCTGCAGGTACTTTGCGATCGCGGTGTTGTGCGCGGTGCCGATCGAGGAGAAGATCAGCGCGACCTCGTCGCTCTCGACGAGCCGGCGCGTCTGCTCCACCGTCTTCGGCGGTGCGTAGGAATCGTCCAGCGAGATGAAGTTGATCTTGCGGCCATTGATGCCGCCGCGCTCGTTCAGCATCCTGAAATAGCCGGCTTCGCCCTTGCCGAGTGCGCCGAACGCCGACACCGGCCCGCTATAGGGCATGGTCTGGCCGATCCTGATTTCGGTTGATGTGACGCCGCGCATCTCGGCGGCGATGGGAGACGTGGGCAGCAGCAGGAACGAAATGGCGCCAAGCGCGCCGAATGCCTTGCGCATCGGCCTCCCCTCCCCTTTTCTTGCCGCGCCTTCAGACAACGCGGCCGTGCCGTTTGACGGCTTGGCGCGAGGATGCCACGGCGCCGCACCGGGGGCCAAGGATATTCGAAAGGCGCGATCTCAGCGCTTGCCGCGGTCCTTGACGGGGATCACGAATTTCAGTCCCGACCAGACGTCATCGACCGCACAGACCTTGACGTCGACCAGGCCGTTCGCGAGCCCGGTTTCGCGGACCTGTCTCTCCGTAAGGTCGGTGGCGACGCCCGAACTCTTCTTCGGCCACGACACCCAGATCATGCCGTCAGGGGCGATCGCCTGACGGTAACGCCGCAGCTTGGCCGCAAGGCCTTGGGCCTTGGCGGCGAACAGGTGCACGGCATCGAGCGGTGCCCGTGCGGTCTTCGCCACCAGCACATCGGCGGGCAATTCGCCGACAACGTCACCGTAGGGAACGGACAACCCGTCGACAAAAATACAAAAGCCCGGCTTGAGGCCGAGCTTTTGCACAACTGGTTTGCCGCACGTGCCGGCCATCGCGGGCGAGGCTTACGCCTGCGGCTGCGGCTCCATGCCGGTGTCCGGATCGGGACGCGGGCGCGGCTTGCCGGCCGGCGGCACGGCGGAGGCGCGCGGCGTCGACGGCTCCAGCACCGACTCGCGGTTGGGCTTCTTGCCCTTCAACAGGTCGATGATCTCGTCGCCGGTCAACGTCTCGAACTCGAGCAGGCCCTTGGCGAGCGCCTCGAGATCCTCGCGCTTCTCGGTGAGGATCTTGGTCGCCTCGTTGTAGCCTTCCTCGACCAGACGCCTGATCTCGGAGTCGATCTTCTGGACGGTCGCCTCGGACGCGTTCTGCGTGCGCGAGACCGACATGCCGAGGAACACCTCGTCCTGGTTCTCGCCGTAGGAGACGGTGCCGAGCTCTTCCGAGAGGCCCCAGCGGGTCACCATCATGCGGGCAAGGCGGGTCGCCTGCTCGATGTCGGAGGCGGCGCCCGAGGTCACCTTCTCGCGGCCGAAGATCAGCTCTTCGGCGACGCGGCCGCCCATCATGATGGCAAGGCGCGAGGTCATCTGCTCGAGCGACATCGAGAGCTTGTCGCGCTCCGGCAGCTGCATCACCATGCCCAGCGCACGGCCGCGCGGAATGATGGTCGCCTTGTGGATCGGATCGGTCGCGACGACGTTGAGGCCGACGATGGCATGGCCACCCTCGTGATAGGCCGTCAGCAACTTCTCTTCCTCGGTCATCACGAGCGACTTGCGCTCGGCGCCCATCATCACCTTGTCCTTGGCCTCTTCGAACTCGGCCTGCGTCACCATCCGCTTGTTGCGGCGGGCGGCGGTCAGCGCAGCCTCGTTGACGAGGTTCATCAGGTCGGCGCCCGAGAAGCCCGGGGTGCCGCGCGCGATGGTCTTGAGGTTGATATCCGGCGCTAGCGGCACCTTGCGGACGTGAACCTTGAGGATCTGCTCGCGGCCGACGACGTCCGGGTTCGGCACCACGACCTGGCGGTCGAAGCGGCCGGGACGCAGCAGCGCGGGATCGAGCACGTCGGGACGGTTGGTCGCCGCGATCAGGATCACGCCTTCATTGGCCTCGAAGCCGTCCATCTCGACCAGCAACTGGTTCAGCGTCTGCTCGCGCTCGTCATTGCCGCCGCCGAGACCGGCGCCGCGATGACGGCCGACCGCGTCGATTTCGTCGATGAAGATGATGCACGGCGCGTTCTTCTTGGCCTGCTCGAACATGTCGCGGACACGGCTCGCGCCGACGCCGACGAACATTTCGACGAAGTCAGAACCGGAGATGGTGAAGAACGGCACATTGGCTTCGCCCGCGACCGCGCGCGCGATCAGCGTCTTGCCGGTGCCGGGAGGGCCGACCAGCAGCACGCCGCGCGGAATCCGTCCGCCGAGCCGCTGGAATTTGCCGGGGTCGCGGAGGAATTCGACGATCTCCTGCAGGTCCTGCTTGGCCTCGTCGACACCCGCGACGTCCTCGAAGGTGACGCGGCCGTGCGCCTCGGTCAGCATCTTGGCGCGCGACTTGCCGAAGCCCATCGCCTTGCCGGCGCCGCCCTGCATCTGCCGCGACAGGAATATCCACACGCCGATCAGCGCGATGAACGGCAACCACGAGACCAGCAGCGAGACGAACCACGGCACGTTGTCGCCGGGCGCCTTCGCGGTGATCTGCACCTTGGCGTCGTAGAGGCGCTTCACCAGCGACGGATCGCTCGGCGCGTAGGTCTGGAAGCTCGTGCCGTTGTTGAAGGTGCCGTGAATCTCAGGCCCCTGGATCACGACGTCGCGGACATGGCCCTGATCGACTTCAGTCAGAAGTTGCGAGAACGAGATATCCGAGGACGACGAGCGCTGGCCAGGATTCTGGAAAAGCGTGAACAACGCCAGCAACAGCAGGACAATGATGACCCAGAGGGCGAAATTCCGCAGATTGGCGTTCATGGTCTTCCTTCGTGGTCGCGCGGATCGCGGCCTCTTCTAATCCTTGGGCAGGCTCTGTGGGAATCCCCAGGGAATCCATCCCGTCGATGCCCTACAATCTAGGTGCCGCTGGGGTCGATGCCAAGGGAACCACGCACGACTATTTACCGCATCCTAGCGCGATTCCCGGTCAAAAAATGGCGCTGAATCCGGTGTTTTTCCGGGGTGGTTAAGCCTCCTTGCCGGATTATGACAGCGATTGAAACAATCGAACCCGGCTCAGCGGGAGCGCGCCCGGCGGGGTGGCGCCGGCCCGATCCTGATACGGCCGGCGGCGACGCTGATGACCGCTCCGGCAAGCGTCTGTTTCAGCTTGGATTCGCGTTTTCCCAAGGCGCCATCGATGGCCTGATCGACCGCGGCGAGTAGGGTTTCGACCTTGCCGAGCTCGGCCGGCCCCTCATGCCCGACGCGGTCGATCGCGCGCTTGAGCAGACGGACGCGGATTTCCTCGGGCATCACCGCGAACAGCGCAGCGTCGAAGCCGGTACGAGGGTTATCCTCGCTTTTCAACGCAAGATAGTGCTCGGCGCCGTCGGCCAGCAGTTCCAGGGCGGCGTTGGCGCGCGCGATCCTTGCGGCGAGCCGCGCCAGGTTCCGCGCGTCGCCACCCTCCTCCGCGAGCATCGGCATCAGCGCGCGCAGCCGTGGACGCGTGTAGGATCGATCGCGGTTGGTCGGATCGTCGGCAAAGCCAATGCGCGCCTTCTTCAGCGTCGCGATCAGCTGCGCCTTGGAGATGTCGAGCAACGGCCGTGTCAGCAAGATGCCGTCGCGCTCGGTCTCGCGCGCCATTGCCGAGAGGCCCGCAACGCCGCTGCCACGCAGCATCCGCATCAACAGCGTCTCGGCCTGATCGTCACGGGTGTGCGCGGTCAAGATATGCGTGGCGCCATGCTTGCGTGCGGCCTGCGCGAGCAGGCGATAGCGGGCCGCGCGCGCGGCCGCCGGCACGCCGGTTCCAGGCTTTGGTCCAGTCCAACGCAACGTGTGATGCGGCAACTCGAGACTTCGCGCCAGCTGCTTGACGTCGCGCGCCTCGCGAGCCGCTTCAGGACGCAGGCCGTGATCAACGGTGACCGCCACCAGCCGCGGTCCCTGCGCGAGCGCACGGCGCCAGCGCGCGGCCAGCCACATCAGCGCGACTGAATCGGGACCGCCGGACACCGCAAGCAGGATCGCCGGCGCGCCCGCGAGGCCCGCGAACAGGCGCTTGGCGTCCCTTGCCGGGATAGCGGATTGATCGTCGGGCATCGCAAAACCAGCTGCTGGCGGAGAGGCCGAAAGCGGCCTTCCCGCATCTGGTTTAGCACTTCACGCGCTTCTGCTCGCGGTCAACCGCGGTCTTGACCCCGCCGGACGCGCGCGGGTACTTCCGCGAGATCTCGCCGAACGCGGCGCAGGCGGCTTCCTTTTCCTTCAGCGCCGCCAGCGACTGGCCGAGCCGCAGCAGCGCGTCGGGCGCCTTCGCGGACTTGTCGAACTTGGTGGTCACGCCGAGGAAGGTCTCCGCAGCGTCGCGATATTGCTGGCGCTGGAAATAGCTTTCGCCGAGCCAGTATTGCGAGTCCGCCACCAGCGGATCGCTCGGATATTTCACCGCAAAGTTCTTCATCGTCTCTTCGGCGAGCGCATAGTCCTTGCGCTGCATGTAGCCGATGCCGAGGTCGAACTCGTCCTTCGGCGTGGCCGACGGCGGCAATGTGGTCAGGGCCGCGCTCGCGCCGGGGGCACGCTGCGGGCTGGTGTTGCCGAGATCGAGCGGCTCGCCCGCCCCGCGGCCGCCGGGGGCACCGACCGCCGCATTGCTCTGCACCGGCATCTGGCCGCCGCCACCGAGCACGCGCGGCGCGCCAGGGGCGTTCGGGTTCTGGGTCGGATCGAAGGCATCGCCACGACCGCGGCGGCCGGGAGCCGTCCCCGGCGCGGGCTCCTGCACAACCGGCGCGGGCGCCGCGATCTGTTGCTGCTGGTCATAGCCGCCCTGCGGCTGCCTGCCATATCCTTGCTGCGGCTGGCCGTAGCCTTGCTGGGGCTGGGCGTAGCCCGGCTGCGCCTGCTGCGGGTAGGCCTGCGGTTGCTGCGCCGGCGGCACCGCCGCAACGCCGGGCTGCGCCGCCGGGGCCTGTCCACCAGGGCCGGGCGGCTGGCCGCCGAGCTGGCGCAAGCGCTCCTCGAGCTGACGATTGCGGTATTGCAGCTCCTCGTTCTGGCCGGTCAGCTGCCGCAGCTGGTTTTCGAGCCGCTCGATCCGCATTTCGGCATCGGAATCGTCGGATTGGGCAAACACTGGCGCGGAAACGGCGAACAGCGCCGCGATCGCCGCGGCGGAAGAAAGAAAATGAATCCTGGATGACATTTTGCCCTGACGACGAGATCGACGTGAAAAGCGAGCGACATTGAAAGACGGAGTGCGCCGGAATTGTGACTGGCACTTCAAATCCGGGTCAGCGTCGCGGGATACCGGTTTAGTACGGACGCTGGAACAAGCAAGCGGCCAATTGCGCGCAGCTTCGTTCATCTTGATGACGGCGGGCCGGGCTTTCACGCGGCCAAAACAAAACCGGCGCCCGAAGGCGCCGGCTTGAAAACACTCATTCAGGATCGCGTCAGGAGCTGGCGTTCAGCACGGTGACGGCGCGACGATTCTGCGACCAGCAGGAGATGTCGTTACAGACCGCGACCGGACGCTCCTTGCCGTAGGAAATGGTGCGCATGCGGCTCGGATCAATGCCGCGCGAGGCGAGATAGGCGCGGACCGACTGGGCACGGCGGGCACCGAGCGCGATGTTGTATTCGCGGGTACCGCGCTCGTCGGCATGACCTTCGATGGTGAAGGAGTAACGGTTATAGGTCTGCAGCCACTGCGCCTGCTTGTCGAGGGTCGCCGTCGCCTGCGGGCTCAGATCGGTCTGATCGCTCTCAAAGAACACGCGGTCGCCGACATTGACCACGAAATCCTGCTGGCTGCCCGGGGTCGCGGCGCCCCCAATTGCGCCATTGGCGTCCAACGGGTTCTTGTTGGCGCAGGCACCCATCGACAGCGCCACCGCCAGAACCGCAACCAGCTTCATACCCTGGAGATAATTCATTCCCGGAGCCTCCACGCTCGCGCTCTTCGTACTACCCAATCGGTCTACAGGGCGATGGTTAAGCGAACGTTCCGTCAACCTTGACGAGACCTTGCTGGACCCCATCAAATGCCAGGCAATGGCGAAAAGCGCCCCCGATGGTTAATGGGTGGCAAATGTGGCGCGATGGTGAAGGGAAGGCAAGGTTCGCGGGAACCGGCCGCTTTTGCAGGACAATTTGGCCTGCGCGCAACAGTCGATCGACACTGACTCGATGAGAATGCCGATTCCCTCAGGGATTCGGCACGATCGACGCGCGCTCGAACGGCTGCACGACGCCGTCGGGCTGCAACTGGCCTTCACGGTCGAACAGCATTCGCCGCTCGAAAGCGCTCGAGCGCAGGAAGGGATAGCGGGCCAGCACGCGTTCTCGCACCGTCGGTAGATGCGACGCCATCAAGCCGACCGGCTTCACCAGCCCGGGATAGAGCCGCGGCTCCGACCAAGTCTCGTGCAGGAACACGCGCCGGTAGAACGCCATGTGCTCGGGCCGAACCGGTGCAAGGCCGTAATCGGCATTGAAATGCACGCCCGCGGTCGAGCCGAGGCGCACCGTGACATAGGGCAGTTCCGGATTGTTCCGGGCCTTTTCGGGATCCGCGACGAAGCGCGTCGAGTCGATGAAGATCAGACCCTGATCAAGCTTCGGCAACAGCACGTCGCCGAATACCTCGAGCGTCGGCGAGGTACGCCATTCCGGCGTCACCACGGTGATGCGGATCGAGCTGCAGAGTTCGCCTTGCAGATAGACACCGAACACCCAGGCATTCGGCGCATCATCGAACCGGTCGACGACCCGCTCGTCCGCCGAGGGCCGGATCGCGCCTTCGCGCAGATAGGCGCGATAGCGAAGCCGGTAGATCTCGTCTTTCTGTTCCGGGGTCTGAGCGAGGCGGTAATCGACTTGATCCAGAGGGTCCGCAAGCCTTCCTGTCGCGGGCTTGATGGCTTCGGCCGCGGACCTCATTTGGTACTCCCTGAACAACTCAACAACTTCAACGCGCGAGCCAAAAGATTAACAGCTTCTTAATTTCCGTCAAAGCAATCGAGGCAATACGGTTAACCTCTGGCCGCAAGGGCACACTACGAATGGTGCAGCCGAAGGCTCTCACAACTATCGATTGAGGTATCGCGCCGGGTTCAAGCGATCGAGCGCGAGGGAACCACGTGCAGTTGCTCGTCGGTCCGCCGGCCGTGCGAGGCATTGAGCAGCTGGCGGATGCGGACCGAGGGAACCGGCCGGCTGAACAGGTATCCCTGTGCTTCGGTCACCGCGCCATCGGCGCTGATCAGTTCGAGCTGCTCATTGGTCTCGATGCCCTCGACCACGACCGACATGCCGAGATCCGCCGACAGCCGCGCCACCCCGCGCAGCAGCGTCAGCGGACGGTCGCTGTCGATGCCCTCGAGGAAGGAGCGGTCGATCTTGACCTTCTGCAGCGGGAAATTGTGCAGGTAGCTGAGCGACGAGTAGCCGGTGCCGAAATCATCCAGCGAGATCCGCACGCCGAGCGAGCGCAGCTGGGACAGCACGTCGTGGGTCAGTTCGGTGTTGTGCAGCAGCGAGGATTCGGTGATTTCGATCTCGAGACGGTGCGCCGGCAGGCCGGAGACCTCGAGCGCATAGCGTACCTCGCTCAAGACGTCGCGCTGGTGGAACTGCTGCGGCGAGAAGTTGACTGCGACGCTGACCGCCTCGGGCCACTTCATGCATTCCATGCAGGCCTTGCGCAGGATCCAGCGGCCGAGATCGACGATCAGGCCCATGTCCTCGGCGACCGGAATGATGTCGACCGGAGAGACCGTGCCGCGCGCCGGATGGTTCCAGCGCAGCAGAGCCTCGCAGGTGCTCACCTTGCCGGACTTCAGGTTGATCAGCGGCTGGTAGAACAGCTCGAATTCCTCGTTGGCGAGCGCCTTGCGCAGGTCGAGCTCGAGGATGCGGCGGGCCTCGACGGTTTGCGCCATCTCGTCGCGGAAGAAGCAGAAGGTGCCGCGGCCGTCGGCCTTGGCGCGGTAGAGCGCCATGTCGGCGTTCTTCAGCAACGTGTCGGCGCCGACGCCGGGCGCGGTCATCGCGATGCCGACGCTGGCGCCGATCTCGACCAGATGGTTGTCGATCTTGTAGCGCTCGCTGAGGCGGTCGACGATGCGCCGCGCCAGTGCTGCAGCGTCCTCGTGCGAGTGGATGTTCTGCTGGAACACCACGAACTCGTCGCCGCCGAACCGCGCCACGAAATCCTCCGGCCGCAGCATCTCGCGCAGCCGCTCGGCGACCGCGCAGAGCAGCTGGTCGCCGCAGGGATGACCGAGCGTATCGTTGACCTGCTTGAACTGGTCGAGGTCGACGAACAGCAATGCGGAGCGATGGTCGCCGTGCTGCATGGCGAGCAGCCGGCCGATCTCGTCGCGGAAATTGACGCGGTTGGGCAGCGCGGTCAGTTCGTCGTAGCGCGCGAGGTGGCTGATCCGGGCCTCGGCGTCCTTGCGCTCGGTGATGTCCTCGACCAGCACCACCGTGCCACCGCCGGCCATCGGCTGGAAGGTCCAGTCGAGCGAGCGGTTCTTGGTGGGATCGGGGTCGCTGGTGACGATATCGCCGCGCTGCGAGCTCTCGATCTCGTAGAGAATCTGCTGCGCGGCCGCGGCCGAGATCGAGCCGGACAGGACGCAGGCGTTGCAAATGTCGGTCGCGCTGGCGCCGCGCTGCACGAAATCGTCCGACAGCTGCATCATCTCGATGAAGCGGTGGTTCATCACCGCAACGCGGCCGTCGGCGCTGAACATGCACAGGCCGTGCGGCATGTTGTTCAGCGCGGTATCGAACTGGCCCGCCAGCGCGGCCTCGCGCTCCTTGGC
>NZ_JAQOSR010000062.1:0-44852 GCF_046718885.1 Bradyrhizobium sp. UFLA01-814
AGTGCGGCGGAGACTCTGGCGGAATCCCATGACTGGAATTTGGTATTTTGTCCAGCAAACTCACAACTTTATCGACCCAGCGCAAAACTGTCGCAGGACAACCATGGTATTGACCTAATCCCGCTCTTGGCAGATGGGCTGTGACCGGCTAATTCGACGGTCCCCCGGAGGATGGAACCGATTTCGCTTCGTACGCCGCTGGCGCTTCTCCTGATCTCGCTCGCCGTGATTGCATCCGTGTGGTGGTGGCTCGCCACGCCGATTACGCTCGTGCGCGCGCCGATCGATCCTGCTGCAAAGCTGCAATGCGTGTCCTATACGCCGTTCCGCGGCGCGCAGACGCCGTTGGATCCCACCACGCAGATTCCAGTCGAGCAGATCGAGCAGGATCTGACCGATCTCGCCAAGGTCACCGACTGCGTGCGCACCTATTCGATCGAGAACGGCCTCGACCAGGTCCCCGGCGTTGCGGCCAAGGTCGGGCTGAAGGTGATGCAGGGCATCTGGCTCAGCAGCAACCGCTTCAAGAATTTGCAGCAGATCGCGATCGCGGTCCGGCTCGCCAAGGAGTATCCCGGCGTCGTCACCTCGCTGATCGTCGGCAACGAGGTGCTGCTGCGCGGCGAGATGACCGCCAACGATCTTGCCGGCAACATCCGCGCGGTGAAGGCGGCGGCGGGCAATCTTCCCGTCACCTATGCCGACGTCTGGGAATACTGGGTGAAGAACCGCGAGATTTATGACGCGGTCGATTTCGTCACCATTCACATCCTGCCGTATTGGGAGGACATCCCGGTCAAGGCGAAGTACGCCGCGGCGCATGTCGACGATATCCGCAAGCGGATGGCGGTGACATTCCCCGGCAAGGAGATCCTGATCGGCGAGACCGGCTGGCCGAGCCAGGGGCGGATGCGGGAGGGCGCATTGCCGTCGCGCACCAACCAGGCGCGGGTGGTGTCCGAGATCCTCGACCTCGCCAAGCGCGAGGGCTTTCGGGTCAACCTGATCGAGGCCTACGACCAGCCCTGGAAGCGCAAGCTCGAGGGCACGGTCGGCGGCAATTGGGGCCTGTTCGATTCGGTCAAGCGGCAGGTGAAATATCCGCCCGGCGTTGCTATCACGAACTATCCGGACTGGAAGCTGCAGATGGCGGGCGGCATGGCGCTATCCGTCGCCACCTTCCTGGCGGCCTGGCTGACGCTGCGCCGCCGGCCCTGGACGCCGCGGCCGTCGGCCTGGATCGCGGTCGCCATTTCGGCGACGACGGCGGGGGCGCTGCTCGGGATTGCCGGCGACAAGATGTATTACGAGAGCTACGGCGTCGGCGGCTGGCTGCATTGGGGCGTGCTGCTCGCGGCGGGCATTGCTGCGCCACTGCTGACGGCGCATGCGCTGATCGCCGGGCGATCGCTGCCGACCTTCCTGGAGCTGGTCGGGCCGCGCGACTATCGCGGCAAGGGCGTGATCGGCGCGGTGCTGGCGATTGTGCTGATCATCACCACGGTGATTGCTGCCGAAACCGCGCTCGGCTTCACCTTCGATCCGCGCTACCGCGATTTCCCGTATGCCTCGCTGACCATGGCGGTGGTGCCATTCGCGCTGCTGACCATGCTCAATCGCCCGAAGGAAGGCATCCGGCCGCTCGCGGAATCCGTATTCGCCGGCCTGTTGGCGATCGCCGCCCTCTACACGATCTACAATGAGGGTACGATCAACTGGCAGTCGGACTGGACCTGCGTGATGTACCTTTTGCTTGCCGCTACGCTGTGGCGGGCGCGGGCCGCGCAAAACCCAGGATGAACAGCCCGATCGCAAGCCCCGACAGCACGACGTTGTAGAGCACGATCCCGAGCCCCGCAGCGATCAAGCCGACGGTGAGCAGCACGATCGACGGCCGCGTCAGGTTGAGCACCGCGATTACCAGCGCGGTGATCCCGAACACCGAGTTCTTGAACAGTACGGTCGACAGCGCGCGAGCCTTGCAGAGCATGGTCTGCGTGCCGGCGTCGCAGGCCAGTGCAACGGGAGAGAACTCGATTGCCAGATAGCGCACGTAGAGCGCATAGCCGACGGTTACGAAGCCCACGACCATCAGGAACTGGACCTGATAGGGGGAGAGGCGGAACGGAGGTTTTGTCATCGCGGCACTATGGTCGGGATCGGGTTGCGGGACAAGCTCGGTCGGAGCATCGAAATCGGTTGAAAATCCGGCCACAATCCCTTGGCTAACATGATTATTGGCTGTTCCGCCGGAACATCGAGGAGATCGTGGTCGGCTCCGGCTTCTTGTCCTCCGCGACCGGTTGCGGCGATGGCGGCGGTGCGACGGCGCGCTTCGGCACGGCCCGCCGATGCGATGGCGCCGGCTTGGCTCCGGCGGGCGGCTCGTTGAGGGCCAGCCGCTGTCCGTCATAGATCGCCGTCTCGCAGGTCCGCTGCACCAGGTTGAGGCCCGCGCAGATCCTGGCGGCGGTGCCGGCATCGTTCAGCGGTCCGGCCACCAGGCGCAGCTGCATGCCGAGCCCGTTGCTGTTCTCCTTGATCACGATGATCGGCCGCAGCGCCGCCAGCGGCGCGTTGGCCTTCGATTTCAACAGGCCGCGCCACAGCGCGCGCAGTCCATTGACCGAATTGGCCGTGCCGAGATCGACGCCGAACTCGGTGCGGTGGATCTGTGCCTGTGGCGCATCGTCCTCGGAGTCCGGATCCGCCGTGATCACCAGCGGAGGGATCGGTGCGGCGGTGACATCGTTGGCGGTCGGCGGCTTGACCGCTTCGGTTGCCTTGTTCGCTGCAGGATCGAGCGATGCCAGGACCGGCTTGTCGGCAGGCGGCTTGTCCGCGATCGGCGCCGGCGCAGCGGGTGCATCCTCGGCGCTGACCGCCGCGGCGCTCATCGGACTGGCGATCGATGCGGCGGAGGCGGAATTCGGCGGCGAATTGTCGGAGGCTGGCGGCTTCTCCGCCGCAGCCTGCGGCTTGGCGGCCGCGAGCGCCGGTTTCTTGTCGGCCGTTACCGGCTTTTCGGCCGCCGCAACCGGCTTCTCGAGCGGCCCAATCGCCTTGCTGTCGCCGGCTGCAGGCGGCTTGTCGATCGCTGCCGGCTTGTCCAACGCGACCGGCGGCGGCGTTGCGACAGCGGCAACGGTTGGCGCGGAGGCGGCGGGAGACGAGCTGGCGGTTGCGGGCGAGGCACCGGACGCCGCCGCCAAGGGCGATGGTGCCGCCGCTGGTGCCGGCGGCTGCCTGGCGATCGCGCCGGTCACGGAGTCGAGACCCTGCTCCAGCGTGGTGACGCGCGAATACAGCCGGTCGCGGTCGCCGTTGAGCGTATCGATCGCGGACGCCAGCCGGCGCGTCTCGTTGTGGCTCTCCTTCGCCAGCGTCTGCAACTGCTGGGCCTGTCGCGCGAGGTCCGCGGCGGCGACCTGGTCGCGCCGCAGCGTCAACGCCGACTGGTTGGCCATCACCGCGACGGTGATGGCGCCGACGGCGGCAACGCCCCACGAGCCGAGCCGCCACAGCATGCGGCGATCCAGAGCATCCTCCTCGGCCAAAAAGCCGGTGGTGCTCTCGGTGTCGAATTCCGCCGCCAGATTGTCGCGATCTTTGGCCAAAGCCCGCTTGGCCCTCCTCAAGGCCCGCCGAATCACGAGGCAAAGATTAACAGGAAATGGACCGGGAACTTGAATCCGGAGCGCCACCGAGGCGAATCGGTTTCTTCTGCCGGGGAAAACAATTAAAGACGGCCTCGAAGAGAGCTTTGCGCAGCGAAACTGCGCGCGACATCGAGGATTGCGAATGACTGCGCGAACGAGCCTGACAGTGGTGCTTGCGGCCGGCGAGGGCACGCGGATGCGCTCGTCGCTGCCGAAGGTGCTGCACCCGGTGGCCGGGCAGCCGCTGCTGGCGCACGTGCTCGACGCCGCGGCCTCCGGCGAGGGATCGCAGCTCGCGGTCGTGATCGGCCCGGACCACGAGGCGGTCGCCGCCGAGGCGCGGCGGGTGCGGCCCGACGCGCAAGCCTTCGTGCAGCGCGAGCGGCTCGGCACCGCGCATGCGGTGCTGGCGGCGCGCGAGGCGATCGCCCGCGGCGCCGACGACCTCTTGATCGCATTCGGCGACACGCCGCTGATCTCGGCCGAGACCTTTGCCCGCATGCGCGCGCCGCTGCGCGGCGGCGCGGCCCTTGCGGTGCTCGGCTTCCATGCTGCCGACCCGACCGGCTATGGCCGGCTGGTGGTCGAGAACGGCAAGCTGGTTGCGATCCGCGAGCAGGCCGATGCCAGTGCCGAAGAGCGCAAGATCACGCTGTGCAATGCCGGCGTGATGGCGTTCGACGGCAAGAAGGCGCTCGCGATCATCGAGAAGATCGGCAACGCCAACGCCAAGGGCGAATATTATCTGACCGATGCCGTCGGCATTGTCAGGGAACTCGGACTGGAGGCCGTCGTGATCGAGACCAGCGAAGACGAAGTGCGCGGCATCAACACCAAGGCGCAGCTCGCCGAGGCCGAGGCCGTGATGCAGGCGCGGCTGCGCAAGCAGGCGCTCGAGGCCGGCGTGACCCTGATCGCGCCGGAGACCATCTATCTCGCCGCCGACACCAAATTCGGCAAGGACGTCACGATCGAGCCATTCGTGGTGATCGGTCCCGGCGTGTCGATCGACGACGGCGCCGTGATCCATTCCTTCTCGCACATCACCCAGTCCACGCTCGGCAAGAAGGTGGAGCTCGGACCCTACGCGCGGCTGCGGCCCGGCACTTCGCTCGGCGACGGCGTGAAGATCGGCAATTTCGTCGAGACCAAGGGTTCGCGGCTGGAGGCCGGGGTCAAGGTCAACCATCTCTCCTATGTCGGCGACGCCCATGTCGGTGCCAATTCCAACCTCGGTGCCGGCACCATCACCTGCAACTATGACGGCTTCCTCAAGCACAAGACGCTGATCGGCGAGGGCGCCTTCATCGGCACCAATACGTCGCTGGTCGCGCCGGTCACGATCGGCAAGGGCGCCTATATCGGCTCGGGCTCGGTGATCACCAAGGATGTTCCCGACGATGCGATGGCGCTCGAGCGCAGCGAGCAGTCCATCCGCGAAGGCGGCGCCGCGCGCTACCGCACGGCGAAGCTGAAGGAGAAGGCCGCGAAGGGGAAGTGATCTTCTCGCGACGTGATTCCGAGTCCCCACGAAGTTGTCGTCCCTGCGAAAGCAGGGACCCATACTCCGCGGCCAGCGTTGTGAACGGGATTCGTCGTTCCAGCATCGTGAAACAATAACCATCGGCGGTTATGGGTCCCTGCTTTCGCAGGGACGACACCGAATAGGTGGCACGGTCAGTGCGACATACATCTGCGTCCCCCGCGCCGCGGTTCATGCCGCATTCTTCGCCTGGCGCGGCTCGTCGGTCTTCTGCTGGACAGGTCCGAGCAGGATGCGCCGCTGCATCTCGTCAAAGGCGAGGTTTGCGTTCTTCTCGCGTGTGACCAGCGACAGCAGGATCGCGACCGCAAAGGATAGCGGCATGCTGATGATCGCGGGATTGCGCAGCGATATGAACCACCATTGATGCTCGACCGCGGCGAGCGGCTTGCCGAGAATGTCGACCTGGATGGTCGGGGACAGATAGATCAGCACCAGCGAGCTCAGCGTGCCGACGAGGATGCTCGCCACGGCAGCAGGCGTCGTGAAGTGGCGCCAGGTGATGGCGAGCACGAGCGAAGGGAAGTTGGCGGCGCAGGCGATCGAGAACGCAAGTCCCGCCATGAAGGCGACATTCTGGCCTTCGAACGCGATGCCCAGGCCGATGGCGAGGATGGAAATCAGAACAGTCGCGACCCGCGCGACCTTGAGCTGCTCGGCCTCCTGAGCGGTGCCGTTCCGGATCACATTGGTCCAGACGTCGTGGCAGAGCGTGGCGACGCCCGACAGCGTCAGCCCCGCGACGACGGCGAGCATGGTCGCGAACGCGACCGCACAGATGAAGCCGAAGAACGCATTGCCGCCGACGGTGAGCGCGAGCAGGGGCGCTGCCATGTTGCCGCCGCCTCCGGCCTTGGCCACCGCCTCGGGGCCGACCAGCACCATGGCGCCAAAGCCGATGATGAAGACCATGAGATGAAAGACACCGATCAGGCCGGTGGCATAGAGGATCGACAGCCGTGCGGCTTTGGAATCCTTCACCGTATAGGCCCGCATCAGCACATGCGGCATCGCGGCGGTTCCGAACATCAGGCCGAGCCCGAGCGAGATGGCATCCCATTGACCCGAGACCACCTTCGATCCCGGCTGCAGCACCTTGGTGCCGTATTTCTCGGACGCCGCGGCGAACAGCTTCAGCGGGTTCATGTCGAAATGGGTCAACACGAGGAAGGCGAGCAGGATGCCGCCGCCCATCAGCAGCACAGCCTTGACCACCTGCACCCAGGTCGTCGCCAACATGCCGCCGAACAGCACATAGACCAGCATCACGCTGCCGACGACGATGACCGACCAGGTGTAGGGCAGGCCGAACAGCAGCTTGATCAGCGATCCTGTCGCGACCATCTGGGCGATCAGGTAGAACAGGATGACGGCAAGTGTACCGATGGCGCCGGCGAGGCGCACCGGGCGCTGGCGCAGGCGATAGGCCACGACGTCGGCGAAGGTGAAGCGGCCGACATTGCGCAATGGTTCGACGATCAGGAACAGAATGATCGGCCAGCCGACCAGCCACCCGATCGAATAGATCATGCCGTCGAAGCCGTTCGAGGTGACGATGCCGGCAATTCCGAGCAGCGCCGCGGCGCTGAGGAAGTCTCCCGCGAGTGCCCAGCCGTTCTGCCACGGCGTGACTTGGCCGCCGGCGGCAAAGAAGTGCTCGGTGGTGCGCGTGCGCCGCGCAGCCCAATAGGTGATCGCCAGCGTCAACGCCATGAAGGCGAAGAAGAACCCGATCGAAAGCGTGCTGCTGCCCATTTGCCTGTCCCCTTAGCGAAGCTCGCGAACGCCTGCGTCGAACACCCGGTTCGCCCACAGCACGTAGACCAGGCAGAGCACGAAGGAAGAGATGATGACGAGCGGGCCGAGCACGATACAAAGCGACAGGCCGGGCATCAGGATGGTGCCGAGCAGCGGCTTGTCGAACGCGAACAGCCCCATGAAGCCGAAATAGATCGCGATCATCGCGACGCTCAGAACGAGCGCGACGGTCAGCCGCTTCTTGGCCAGTTGCTCGGCCTGTTTCTTGGCCGCTTTCTTGGCCAATGCGCCGCCGCTCTGCGCCGGATCGGCATTGCCGGGAATAACCACGTTCATATCGGCCCCCTCAAAACTTCAGCGCGCTCTGCTTGCGCCAATCGGACGAGCTTCAGCCGGGGTCTGACGGAAGGGAATTATGGATTTTTGCAATCTGCTGTGCGCGGCTGCGGCACGACATCGGCCAGCGTGACCTGCATGTCGGGATCCTGCTTCAGGGTATTTTTCAGGAAGGCGCGGACGGCGCGGATGCGCGGGGCGAATTGCAGGTCGCTATGGACGTTGAGCCAGACCTCGCGAACGGTGCCGGCGAGAGTGGGCAGCACGGGTATCAGGTCGGGCCGGTCCCTGGTGGCAAAGCTCGGCAGCATCACGATGCCGAGGCCGCCCGCCGCGGCGTTCATCTGCGCGATCATGCTGTTGGAGTGGAAGGCGATTTTCGGCTCTTCGATGACGTCGGCGAGCCAGCGCACCGAATCGACCTGGATCAGGTCCTCGATATAGGACACGAACCAATGATCCTGCAGGTCGCGCAGGCTTGCGGGCATCCCATGGTTGTCGAGATAGTCCTGGCTCGCGAATAGCCCGAGCCGAAACTTGCCGATGCGCTCCGAGATCAGGCCGGGACCAGGTGGTCGGAAGAAGGACACGAACAGATCGGCCTCGCGCTTATGGACGTAGACCGTCTGGGCGGACGTGACGAGTTCGACGCTGAGCTGTGGCGCGGTGCGTCGCAGCCTGGCAAAGCGTTGCGCCAGATAGAGCGAGGCGATCCCCTCCATGGTGGCGAGCCGCACGGTCCCGACGAGCTCCTGGGTGTCGCTGGCGCTGGCCTCCTCGCGAATGGCGATCACCGCGCTCTCGACCCGCTCGGCATGACGCAACAGCCGCTCGCCGACCTCGTTGAGCTTGAGCCCGGTGCGGTGACGTTCGAACACCGCCATCCCGAGGGAAGCTTCCATCTGGGCGATGCGCCGGCTGACGGTGGAATGGTCGAGCCGCAGCCGCTTTGCTGTCTGACTCAAATTTCCGGCGCGGGCGGCGCAGAGAAACACCCGCAGATCGTCCCAGTTGATCGTGTCGAACATGATCTGCCTCCAGGTTGCGGCCGTTGAGATTGCGGCCCTTGTCAGCAAAGCAATTCCCGTTCCAGCGCGTGGCGGTTCCGATCCTTCGCAACCGACATTGCGACAATTCCCATGCACGCCGGCAAGGCAGGGATGATACCGCTTCGCTCCCCTCATCCTAGAGCCTTCCGTTCCGATTGGATCGGAACGGGCTCCAGATTTTTGTTTTGACGCGTTTCTTCATGCGAACCGGTATCCACTTCGCTGGAAAACGCCTAGCCGGGATTTTCGACATGCTCCCTCGTTTCAAGGCTGCTGCCGTCCACGCCGCGCCCGTCTTCCTCGACAGCTGGGCGACCACCGAAAAGGCGATCGCCATCATTCGCGAGGCGGCGAGGGCCGGCGCCGAGCTGATCGCGTTTCCCGAGACCTATATTCCCGCCTTTCCGGTCTGGGCCGCGCTGTGGCCTCCGATCGACAACCACGATCTGTTCGTGCGCATGGCGGAGCAATCGGTGCTGGCGGACGGACCGGAAGTGGCGCGGCTGTGCGCCGAGGCGCGCGCCCTCGGCGTCACCGTCTCGATCGGCATCAGCGAGCGCTCGGCCGTCAGCGTCGGGGGGCTGTGGAACTCGAACCTGCTGATCGGCGAGACCGGAGAAATTCTCATCCATCACCGCAAGCTGGTTCCGACCTTCTATGAGAAGCTGGTGTGGTCGTCCGGCGATGGTGCGGGCCTTAAGGTCGCGGAGACGCGGCAGGGCCGGATCGGCGGGTTGATTTGCGGCGAGAATACCAATCCATTGGCCCGCTTCGCGCTGATGGCGCAGGGCGAGCAGGTGCACATTTCGAGCTGGCCGCCGATGTGGCCCACCCGGCGCCCGGCAGGCGGCGGCAATTTCGACAACGTGGCCGCCAACCGCATCCGGGCCAGCGCCCACTGCTTCGAAGCCAAGGTATTCGGGATCGTCACCGCCGGCTACATGGACCAGGCGATGCGCGCCTTCCTCATCGAACGCGATCGAACGATCGCCGACGTGATCGACCAGACGCCACGTGCGGCGAGCTTCTTCGTCGATCCGACGGGCAGCGTCTTCGGCGATGCATTGCAGGACGAGGAGGGGATCGCCTACGCGGAGATCGATCTCAATCGCTGCGTCGAGCCGAAACAGTTTCATGACGTGGTCGGCTACTACAACCGCTTCGACATCTTTGGCGTGACGGTCGACCGCAGCCGGCTGACCCCGGCGCGATTCCGCGATGCAGATCAACCGATAGCGGATACGCAAAACGCGGCAATTCTGTCGATCGATGCCGACGCGGGTTTGAACGGGCAGGGGCGCGACTGCCGGAGCTGACGAAGAGCTGGTGCGGCCTCATACAATCCTTCGTCCGCTTGCGGGATCCGATGCGAACATCGAAGTCCGGCATTCTCGATAGCCCGTAAACCTGCACCGTTGCCAACGCGGGAATGTATGGCTACGCTTTACCCCGGGTAGGCTGCCAAACGCTTCTTCGATCGGCCGGACGCTCATGCCAAAATTCCTTCGCATCGGAGTCCATCAGTCGAACGTTTCCGGATACACGTCGAAGGCATGGTGCATTCGACGGGCCGGCTCGATGGTTTTCCTGAAGTGGGGCGCCGTGCAGGTTGATGGCGCGGGCGACGGGCGAAAGGTCTACTGGACGTTTCCACCGCAGGAGAAAACCATTCGCTGCCGCACGGTGCAGCGCGCTCAGGACTACACCAAGGCTGCCATCGCGCGGCGACGCAGCCATCGCTATGAACCGCTGGCTGGGAATATCGCGAACCGGCGCCGAACCGCCGATCGGGACTCGCAGCTCAAGCAGGCGCTCGCCACCATCCTCTATGTCGATATCGTCCGATCCACCGAAAAGGCCGCGCGGCTCGGCGACACGCGCTGGGCGACGGTGATGAATCACTACTACGTCGCTGTGCGCAGGGAGCTGAAGGCCTTGCGGGGGAAGGAAGTCGTGACGACGGGGGACGGGGTGCTGGCGACGTTCCGCGCGCCGGCAGCCGGGATCCGTTGCGCGACGGCAATCCGCGAGTCCGTGCGCACGTTGGGGCTGGAGATCAGGGTTGGACTGCACGCTGGCGAATACCAGGTGAGTGGGGCGGAGGTGATCGGTCTTGCGTTTCACATCGGCGCGCGCGTCGCAGCGAAAGCGCGGGCCGGCGAAGTGCTGGTCTCGAGCGCCGTCAAGGACCTGATGTCAAAGTCCGAAATCCGCTTCAAGGACCGCGGCGCGCACCAGCTCAAAGGCGTGCCGGAGCGATGGCGGCTCTACCGGGTTGAGCATTAGGGCGTCCGGCAAGGATCGACGTCGGCGTTGCATCGCGCTTTCCCGGATCGTGCTCTAGCCCTTGCGGGTCGAGATGTTCTCTCGAATCCGTTCCAGCCAGCCGATGATGGCGCCGAGCGCCTGATCGCCCTTGCCGAGAAGTCCCGCCAGCTCGCGCTCGGCACTGCCGCGCCGCGTGGAATCGGGCTCGGGCAGTGGCGGAAGAATGTGGGCATAGTAGGTCTTGTCGAGCAGCCGGTGCAGCAGGCGTTCGCCCGGGAATGGTTCGTTGTTGTTCAAGGCACGGGCGCCCTTCAGGATGGTCCGGATATCATATTGCGTGGGGCTGATGTCCGGCACCTGCTTGGCGAGTTTGAGCAGCGTGTACACCGCGACCCGCGCGGTGCGGACCGAGCTGTCCATCGTGAAGATGATGTCATTCGATGTTTCCACGAACTGGCCCATCAGGCCCAGATTGGTGCAGCCCGCGGGGACGGGATGCGGCCGGTCGCCCGCCGCGCGCGGCATGAACATCGCGGTGATGTAGGGCATCAAGGCGAGGCGGGCCTTGGTGTTCGCCACGACCGCATCCAGCTTGTCCTCGATGCCGAGGTGGTAGCAGAGCTCCGCCAAGATCTCGCGGCCGGTGCAGGCCGGCATCGGCTTCTTGACGTAGTTGCCCTCCTTGTCCATCAGCAATGCATAGACCCAGACCACCAGGACGTCCTTCGGCTGGGTCGGAAAGTGCGGCTGCCGGTTGCAGGTGAAGCTGAGCACCCAATTGGAGTCGGTGAAGGTGATGATCCCGCCGGTGACCGTCTTGCCGGAATAGGGATCGTTGACTGAAAGCTCCTTCAGCCGGTCGACGAAGGGCGACGGCTTGCAGGTGAGCGTGACCGACTCCCACATTGACTTGTCGACATTGCCGTAGAACTTCTCGGGCTTGCCGAAGATCGGCGATTTCTTCGCCAGGTTCGTCCACAGCGTCCAGTCGCTGGCTTGACCCGGATCATGCTTGCCGCGCTGAAGAACCGGAGCGTGGTCCATGTCGCCATAGGCGGTGCCCTCGGTCATCGATCCCGTGAGCGCGAAGACCAGATCTTTCGGACCGACCGGAATGGTGGTGTCGGCGCCGCCCACCTTGGCGTGGATCGCGGTGACCGTGCGGGCATCGCCGTCGACCTTGATGTCGAGATCGTGGGCGCGGGTATCGAACTGCACCTTGACGCCGCGCTCACGCAGATGCGTCACCAGCGGACGGACGAAGCTGTCGAACTGGTTGTATTTCGGAAATACCAGCGCCGACATGTCGCTCAGCCCGTCGATCGCATCGAGGAAGCGATGCATGTAGAGCTTCATCTCGAGCAGGCTCTGCCAGTTCTCGAAGGCGAACATCGAGCGCCAGAGGAACCAGAAGTTGGTATCGAGGAAGCCCGGGCTGAAGTACTGCTCGATGGTGATGTCGTCGAGATCCTCCTTGCGCTTCAGCAGCAGGCGGATCAATTCCCATTGCTGCGGCTTCGACAGGCCGAGCGTCGAGAAGTCGCGGATCTGGCCGCGCTTGTGCATCAGCCGCGCCTTGGAGAAGTTCGGATCGTTGTCGTTGACGAGCCGGTATTCGTCGAGAACGCTGTAACCCTCGGGCAATTCCAGCGCCTGGACGTCCTGGAACATGTCCCAGAGATTGTCGTAGTTCCAGTTCATCTCGCGACCGCCGCGAATGATGTAGCCGTTCTCGGGATCACCGGCGCCGTCGAGCGAGCCGCCCTCGATGTGCATGGTGTCGAGAATGGTGATGTCGTCGCCCTTCATGCCGCCGTCGCGGATCATGTAGAAGGCCGCGGCCAGTCCCGCGATGCCGCTGCCGATGATCCAGGCCTTGCGGGCTTCGACCGGCTGATTCGACACGGGACGGTTGCGCATGTACGCGCCCATCATGTCCGGCGGCGGCAGCGTGTTGTGGCTCCCGTTGTGCCAGTAGCGCCTGGACGCGTCGGTTTCGACCTCGAAGGTGGGCGTGCCGGAAGCTGCGACTTCAGTCATTGGCGACCTTTCTGCGTGATTGGCTTTCGCGATCTCCGTGGGGCCGATGTTGGCAGTTCGCCATGTCATTTTCTGGCCCGGGCCCGGTTGCGGCGAAGATGTCGCGGCGCGACCGGCGACGCTTCGTTAAGGGAGGGTGTCGCGGAGCCGGCAAATTTTCAGTGATTTGGGGAGGTCGACCGGATCGCCGCGCGCCGGTCCGGGATCGCAGGTGCGTCTCTACCGCGCGCCGAGGATGCGCTGCCATGGCGTGCAGCCGAGCACCTTCTGGGAGCGCCGACTACCTCCGGCGTCGGCTGGCCTCGCCGAAAGGCGTTAATGACGTATTGATGCGGTTAACGGCGTTTGCCGCCGGCGGTTTCATCGCTTTTAGGAGGCGACGAGGCAAAACACGTCATGCGCAAACATGCTGCGACCGCTTTGATTGGAGTCTTTTGCAGCCTCGTGACGTACTTCAGCGCCGCGCGACTCTGCCAATGGGCCGAGACCGGACAGTTGGCGGTGCTGTCCCGGAAGACACACGACCAACCTGAGTTCGTTTCCTGGGGCGACGATCGGCTCAGCTTCGTGCTGCTGTTCGCGCTCTATCTGTTTTTCCTCAAGAACGGACTGCACGGCATGCTGGTTACCTGCCGCGACGTCTGGCTGCGTGGCCGGGGATGGGAACCGTGAGCGCGCGGCTGATCGCTGGATTGATCAAGGTGCTGCTCGGAGGTCTTCTCACGGCCGGTCCGCCGCTCGCGCACGTCGCGCGCGGCGACGAAACTTCGAGCATCAATGCACGACGCGAGGCGCTTCGCGAATGGAGCAGTCTTGCCAATGGACGCACGGACTTTGAAATTTCCGATCCGGCCCTGGTGCCAAGGGTGCTTGCGCTTGCGGCCGAGCAATCCGGCTGCAAATACAGGGATGACATCGAGAAGTTGCCGGTTCGCTTCATGAAAGTGGCCGGGCACCGTCTCGCGCTGATGTTCTGTCGCCTTTCCGTGACCGGATCGCATCGCGCGTTCGATCTTTCCGACGTCAGCAGACCAAAGCCAATGGAGTTTCCGTACGTCGCGCTGAACGGCTTCGGTACGACGGACACTCCGGGTTTCATCACATGGAGGGAGGAGGCCGGCTTGTTTCAGGCCGAAACCGGATCCGACCTGTGTCCCAGCCGACACCTGCGGCATGTCTATCGGCTGGACGTGACCAATCGCGAAAGCTTTGTGGTGCTTCGCGTCGAGGTCAGCGCGCCTGCGTGCGGCGCGGGTCAAGAATGGACCACGATCTGGGAGGCGAAACCGTGGCCAGCGCCGGCGGATCCCCGCTGACGCGCTCTTGCCAAAATGGTTAGCCCCGATTAACCAGCCTTTCGCATCAACCTTGCCGTTTAAGACTGTCGCAATCGGCAATAATTATTGAGTATCTTGCGGCCGGCGATTCCCGTTAAGGGACCGTGTCGCCGCTTTGGCAAATTTTCGGCGATTTTTGGGGACATTGAACCGCATGTGCGGCATCGTCGGCATTCTTGGACGCGCTCCGGTCGCGGAGCAGTTGGTGGATTCGCTCAAGCGGCTGGAATATCGCGGCTATGATTCCGCCGGTGTCGCCACGCTGGAGAATGGCGGCCTGGCGCGGCGCCGCGCCGAGGGCAAGCTGAAGAACCTCGAAGCCCGGCTCGAGGCCAAGCCGCTCGGCGGCCATACCGGCATCGGCCACACCCGCTGGGCCACGCACGGGCGGCCGACCGAGAACAACGCACATCCCCATGCCACCGAGCGCGTCGCCGTGGTGCATAACGGCATCATCGAGAATTTCCGCGAGCTGCGCGAGGAACTCGAGGCCAAGGGCGCGGCGTTCTCGACCGAGACCGACACCGAGGTCGTGGTGCATCTGGTCGACAATCTGCTGAAGGGCGGCGTCAAGCCGATCGAGGCGGTGAGGGCGGTGCTGTCGCAGCTGCGCGGCGCGTTTGCGCTCGGCTTCATCTTCGCCGGCGAGGATGACCTGATGATCGGCGCGCGCAACGGCCCGCCGCTCGCGGTCGGCCATGGCGAGGGCGAGATGTATCTCGGCTCCGACGCGATCGCGCTCGGGCCGTTCACCGACACGATCAGCTATCTCGAGGACGGCGACTGGGTGGTGCTGAACCGCAAGGGCGCCACGATCTTCGACAAGGACAACGCCATCGTCCACCGCGAGGCGATCAAGCACACGACGGCGACTGCGCTGGTCGACAAGGCGAACTACCGCCACTTCATGGCGAAGGAGATCCACGAGCAGCCGGAAGTGGTCGGGCACACGCTCGCGCGTTACGTCGACATGGCGACCGAGCGCGTCACCATGCCGGTGAAACTGCCGTTCGACTTCAAGGATATCCAGCGCATCTCGATCACGGCCTGCGGCACCGCGAGCTATGCCGGCTTCGTCGCGAAATACTGGCTGGAGCGGCTGGCGCGGCTGCCGGTCGAGCTCGATGTCGCCTCCGAATTCCGCTACCGCGAGGCACCGCTGCGCAAGGGCGACCTTGCGGTCTTCATCTCGCAGTCGGGCGAGACCGCCGACACGCTGGCGGCGCTGCGCTACGCCAAGGCGCAGGGCGCGCACACGCTCTCGGTCGTCAACGTGCCGACCTCGACGATCGCGCGCGAGAGCGAGACCGTGCTGCAGACGCTCGCCGGCCCGGAGATCGGCGTCGCCTCGACCAAGGCGTTCACCTGCCAGCTGATGGTGCTGGCCTCGCTCGCGGTCGCCGCCGGCAAGGCGCGCGGCGAGCTGTCCGATGCCGACGAGGCCAAGCTGGTGCATGGCCTGGTCGAGATCCCGCGCCTGATGTCGGAAGCGCTGACCACCGAAGTGCAGATCGAGAAGCTGGCGCGCGAGATCTCGAAGTCGCGCGACGTGCTCTATCTCGGCCGCGGCACCAGCTATCCGCTGGCGCTGGAAGGCGCGCTGAAGCTGAAGGAAATCTCCTACATCCACGCCGAGGGCTATGCCGCCGGCGAGCTCAAGCACGGGCCGATCGCGCTGATCGACGAGCACATGCCTGTCGTGGTGATCGCGCCCTACGACAAGGTGTTCGAGAAGACCGTCTCCAACATGCAGGAGGTCGCCGCCCGCGGCGGCAAGATCATCCTGATGACCGACGCCAAGGGCGCGGCGGAAGCGACCATCCAGTCGTTGGTGACGATCGTGATGCCGGACATGGGGGCGACCTTCGCGCCGATCGTCTACGCCGTTCCGGTGCAGCTGCTCGCCTATCATACCGCTGTCGTGATGGGCACCGACGTCGATCAGCCCCGGAATCTGGCCAAATCGGTCACGGTCGAATAGTCGCAAGCCGCGGCTTCACGCGGCCCTTCAAAAAGCTGCTAGAATGGCTTAGCTGGGTGATGGACTACGGCCGCTCCGACGCCGCTTCGACGACCTTGGAACCGCAATGACCTCCAACCAAGTGCCTCCCGCCTCGACCGGTGAATTGCCCCCGGATGCCCCGCGCGGGCTGATGGCGCGGTTTCGCAACTATTTCCTCACCGGCCTCGTGGTGGCCGGTCCGGTTGCGATCACCCTGTATCTGACCTGGTGGTTCGTGAACTGGGTCGACAATCTGGTCCGGCCGTTTGTGCCCACGGCCTACCGGCCGGAAACCTATCTGCCGTTCGGCCTGCCGGGTTCCGGCCTGATCGTCGCGGTCATCGCGCTGACGCTGCTCGGCTTCCTCACCGCCAACCTGATCGGGCGAACCCTGGTCGATCTCGGCGAACGGCTGCTTGGCCGCATCCCTGCGGTGCGCGCGATCTATCGCGGCCTGAAGCAGGTGTTCGAGACGCTGTTCTCCGGCAACGGCTCGAGCTTCCGCCGCGTCGGCCTCGTCGAGTTTCCCTCGCCCGGCATGTGGTCGATCGTGCTGATCTCGCAGGCGCCGAGCACCGAGCTCGCCGCCAGCTTCCCCGGAGAGGAGGAGCATATTTCGGTGTTCCTGCCGTGCGCGCCGAACCCGACCACCGGCTTCTTCTTCTATGTGCCGAAGAGCAAGATCATCGAGATCGAGATGAGCACCGAGGATGCCGCGACGCTGATCATGTCGGCCGGCGTGGTGCAGCCCGGCGCCAACGACCAGAAGCGCACCGCGGCGCTCGCCGGCATGGCCAATGCCGCGCGCATTGCGAGCCAGGCCTCGACCAACCACGCCTCGCTGCAGCCAGCAACTCAGCCCGCGCCGGCGAAGGTGGAAGGATAGGTGGGAGTCATTCCGGGGCGCATCGAAGATGCGAACCCGGAATCTCGAGATTCCGGGTCTGCGCTTCGCGCATCCCGGAATGACCGTGCAATTCACCCCGCGCCGATCAGCGGCACGGCCTCGTCGCGTTCGTAGAGGTAGAGCAGGACGCGCAGCGCTTCGCCGCGTTCGCCCTTCAGCTTCGGATTGTCCTTCATGATCCGCAGCGCCTCGTCGCGGGCCTGGGTGATCAGCTGGCCGTGCACCTCGGAGCGCGCGATACGGTAGCCGGGCAGGCCGCTTTGGCGGATGCCGAGCACGTCGCCTTCGCCGCGCAGCTTGAGATCCTCCTCGGCGATCCGGAATCCATCCGTGGTCTCGCGGATCACCTTGAGCCGCGCCTTCGACATCTCGCCGAGCGGCTCCTTGTAGAGCAAAAGGCAGGTCGAGGCTTCCGAGCCGCGGCCGATGCGCCCGCGCAATTGATGCAGCTGCGCAAGCCCGAAACGTTCGGCGTTCTCGATCACCATGATGGTCGCCGCGGGCACGTCGACGCCGACCTCAACCACCGTGGTCGCCACCAGGAGGCCGATCTCGTGCGCGGCGAATTGCGCCATCACGCGATCCTTCTCCGCTCCCTTCATCTGGCCGTGCACGAGGCCGACACGATCGCCGAACCGCTGCTGCAAACTCTCGAAACGTTCTGTCGCGTTGGTGAGATGCTCGGTGCCCTCGGCCTCGGATTCATCGACCAGCGGGCAGATCCAGTAGACCAGCTTGCCGGCGGCGAGCGCGCGGCCGACGCCGTCCATGACGTCCTCGATCCGGCTCATCGGCACGGCGCGGGTGTCGATCGGCTGGCGGCCAGCGGGCTTTTCGCGCAGCTCCGAGACGTCCATGTCGCCGAAGTAAGTCAGCACCAGCGTGCGCGGGATCGGGGTGGCGCTCAGCACCAGCACGTCGACGGCCTCGCCCTTGGAGGTCAGCGCGAGGCGTTCGCGCACGCCGAAGCGATGCTGCTCGTCGACCACGGCAAGCGCCAGCGCCTTGTAGATCACATCGTCCTGGATCAGCGCGTGGGTGCCGACCAAGAGATCGATCTCGCCGGCCTCGAGCCGCGCCAACAGTTCGCGGCGCTCCTTGCCTTTCTCGCGGCCGGTGAGGATGGCAACGCGCAGGCCGGCGCTCTCGGCGAGCGGCGCGATGGTCTTGATGTGCTGGCGCGCCAGAATTTCGGTCGGCGCCATCAGCGCGGCCTGCTTGCCGGCTTCCGCAACCGCAGCGGCTGCCAGCAGCGCCACCACGGTCTTGCCGGAACCGACATCGCCCTGCACGAGGCGCAACATTCGCACCGGTTGCTGCAGGTCCGCGATGATCGCCGCGACCGCCTCTTGCTGCGACCTGGTCAGCGCATAGGGCAGGGCATCGATGATCTTCCTGCGTAGATGACCGTCGCCGGCGTTGCGCACGCCGGCTGGGCGGCGCAGCGTGGCGCGGATCAGGGCGAGCGCGAGCTGGCCGGCGAGCAGTTCGTCGAACGCGAGCCGCGACCAGAACGGGCCGTCGGGCAGGATGTCGGTTAGCTCGACCGGCACATGCACGCGGGTCAGCGCCTCCCTGATCGGCGGGAAGTTGCAGCGGCGCAGCACCTCGGGGCTGATCCACTCCGGCAGATCCGGCAGCCTGGTCAGCGCCTGCGCGATGGCGCGGCGGAGCGAGCCGATCGCAAGCCCCTCGGTCAGCGGATAGACCGGATCGATGCCGGACAGTTTTGCAAAGCCCGCTTCATCGACGACGCGATCGGGATGCACGATCTGCGGGATGCCGTCATACATCGCCAGCGTGCCGGAGACGTAGCGCTTCTCGCCGACCGGCAGCAGTTTCTCGACATAGCCGGGCTGGGCGCGGAAGAAGGTCAGCACGACGTCGCCGGTGTCGTCGCTGGCGTAGACGAGGTAGGGTGCGCGCGAATTGCGCGGCGGCGGCGGACGATGGCGGTCGACGGTGACCTCGAGCGTCACCATGGTTCCGACCGCGGCGTCGCGGATCTTCGGCCGGGCGCGCCGGTCGATCACGCTCGCCGGCAGATGCAGCAGCAGGTCGACCAGCCGCGGCGTCTCGCTGCGGTCGAGCAGGTAGCGCAGCAGCTTGTCCTGCTTCGGGCCGACCCCTTGCAGGGTCGTGACCTGGGCAAACAGCGGATTGAGCAGGGCTGGGCGCATCGGTGCCTTTACACACGACTCACGGCATGCGCGCAAGGAAACCCCAAAACGCGGCGAATGAGGGCTGACATCGGCCCTTGCCATGGCTATATCAGGCCCGCCCGGCACGTCCGGGCTTTTGGCGTTGGATGGATTTTGGGACATGACGGGATCGACACGATCGAGCAGCGGGCTCGATGACCGCCGCAAGCGGCTTTTGTTTCGCTGCTGGCACCGCGGCACCCGGGAGATGGACCTGATCCTCGGCCGCTTCGCCGACGCGACCATTGGCGAACTGTCCGACCACGAGCTCGGCGAGCTCGAGCATCTGATCGAGGTGCCGGATCCCGACCTCTACGCGGCGCTGACCGGGGACAAGGTGCTTCCCGCAGAGTACGCGACCGCGCTGTTTGCCCGCATCAAGGCGTTCCGGGTCGCGGATCCCAGCGCATGAAACAGCCTCTGAAATCACCGGCCGCGATGCTCGCGCCCGGCCGGGTGCTGACCATCGCCAACGTCGCCGAGGGCGCCGAGGGGCTCGTCATCTCCGATCTGGCGCGCGCCATCGCGGCGCAGCCGAAGCGTCCGGCGGTGAGCCTTGCCGTGGTGTGCCGCGACGGCGCGCGGATGCAGCAGCTCGCCCGCGCGCTGGAGTTCTTCGCGCCCGACATCGCCGTGATGCAGGTTCCGGCCTGGGACTGCCAGCCCTATGACCGCGTCTCGCCGCATTCCGGCATTTTGGCGCAACGCCTGACCGCATTGGCAAAACTGTCGCGGCTGGTCGGCAGCGACAAACCGCTGATCGTGCTGACCACGGTGAATGCGGCCGTGCAGCGCGTACCGGCGCGCGATCAGGTTGCAGCGCAAGCGCTGTCAGTTGCGCCCGGCAATGTGGTGCCGATGGATTCGGTCGTGGCCTGGCTTGAGCACAACGGCTACACCCGTTCGTCAACGGTGCGCGAGCCCGGCGAATATGCCGTGCGCGGCGGCATCCTCGATCTGTTTCCGGCCGGCCTCGACCAGCCGGTGCGCTTCGACTTCTTCGGCGACAGCCTGGAATCGATCCGCACCTTCGATGCCGAGACCCAGCGCACGCTGCTCGACATGCGCGGGCTTGATCTCGTGCCGGTCTCCGAATTCCAGCTCACCACCGAGACCATCCGGCGTTTCCGTATGGGCTATGTCGCCGCGTTCGGGGCGCCGGAGCGCGACGATCAGCTCTATGAAGCCGTCTCCGAGGGACGGCGTCATCCTGGCATGGAGCACTGGCTGCCGCTGTTCCAGGAGCGGATGGACACGCTGTTCGATTACCTCGACGGCGCGACGGTCGCGATCGAGCCGCAGGGCGAGGACGCCGCGCGCGAGCGCTTCTCGCAGATCGTCGACTACTATGACGCACGGCGCGAGGCGCTGGAGCATCCCGGCAGCGGCGCGATCTACAAGCCGCTGCCGCCGGACCAGCTCTATCTGACCGAGGCCGAATGGACCAAGCTGCTCGGCGATGCGCCGCTGGCGCGGCTGACGCCGTTCGCGGTGCCCGAAGGCACGCCCGACGTGTTCGACGCCGGCGCGCGGCAGGGCCGCAATTTCGCTCCCGAACGCGCCGACAGCAACGTCAACGTGTTCGAGGCCGTGGTCGGCCATGTCGGCGCGCTGCAGTCGCAGCGCAAGAAGGTGGTGATCGCGCTGTGGAGCGAGGGCTCGCGCGACCGCATGGGCGCGATGCTGCGCGACCACAAGCTGCTCAACACCACCAGCGTCAACACCTGGCGGATCGTGCAGGCGACGCCGCGCAACGAGACCATGCTGGCCGTGCTCGGCATGGAATCGGGCTTCGAGACCGACGAGTTCGCCGTCATCAGCGAGCAGGACATTCTCGGGGACCGCCTGGTGCGGCCGCGCAAGGCGAGCCGCAAGCTCGACAATTTCATCTCGGAGGTGACGAGCCTTGCGACCGGCGATCTCGTGGTCCATGTCGAGCACGGCATCGGCCGCTTCGTGGGCTTGCAGACGCTCGAAGTCTCCGGCGCGCCGCATGACTGTCTCGAGTTGCATTATGCCGCCGAGACAAAACTGTTCCTGCCGGTCGAGAACATCGAGCTGTTGTCGCGGTACGGCTCCGATAGCGCCAATGTCGAACTCGACCGTCTCGGTGGCGGCGGCTGGCAGGCGCGCAAGGCCAAGCTCAAGAACCGCATCCGCGAGATCGCGGGCGAGTTGATCAAGATCGCGGCCGAGCGGCAGCTGCACGAGGCGCCGAAATTCCCGCTGCAGCCGCATGTCTATGACGAGTTCTGCGCGCGCTTCGCCTATGAGGAGACCGAGGATCAGCTCGGGGCGATCACCTCGACCTTGAAGGACCTCGAGATCGGCCGCCCGATGGACCGCCTGATCTGCGGCGACGTCGGCTTCGGCAAGACCGAGGTGGCGCTGCGCGCGGCGTTCGCCGTGGCGCTGGAGGGCAAGCAGGTCGCGGTCGTGGTGCCGACCACGCTCTTGGCGCGCCAGCACTCACGGACCTTCACCGAGCGCTTCCGCGGCTTCCCGGTCAATATCGCGCAGGCCTCGCGGCTGGTCTCGACCAAGGAGCTGAACCAGGTCAAGAAGGGGCTCACCGACGGCAATGTCGACATCGTCGTCGGCACCCATGCGCTGCTCGGCAAGGCCATCAAGTTCAGGGATCTCGGCCTGTTGATCGTCGACGAGGAGCAGCATTTCGGCGTCAGCCACAAGGAGCGGCTGAAGCAGCTGCGCGCCCAGGTCCATGTGCTGACGCTGTCGGCGACCCCGATCCCGCGCACCCTTCAACTTGCATTGACCGGCGTCCGCGAGCTCTCGATCATTGCCTCGCCGCCGGTCGATCGCCTTGCGGTGCGCACCTTCGTCGCGCCGCACGATCCCCTGATGATCCGCGAGGCGCTGCTGCGCGAGCGCTACCGTGGCGGACAGGCGTTCTACGTCGTGCCGCGGATCGAGGACCTCGCCGGCGTCAAGGACTTCCTCGACAAGAACGTGCCGGAGATGAAGGTCGCGGTCGCCCACGGCCAGATGCCGCCGACCGTTATCGAGGACATCATGTCCGCGTTCTACGACGGCAAGTACGACATCCTGCTGTCGACCACGATCGTCGAGTCCGGTCTCGACATCCCGAACGCCAACACGCTGATCGTGCACCGCGCCGACATGTTCGGCCTCGCCCAGCTCTATCAGCTGCGCGGCCGCGTCGGCCGCTCCAAGCTGCGCGCCTATGCGCTGTTCACGCTGCCGGCGCAGCAGAAGATCACGGCGCAGGCGGAGCGCCGGCTCAAGGTGTTGCAGTCGCTGGAGACGCTAGGGGCCGGCTTCCAGCTCGCCTCGCACGACCTCGACATCCGCGGCGCCGGCAATCTGCTCGGCGAAGAGCAGTCCGGCCACATCAAGGAAGTCGGCTTCGAGCTGTACCAGTCGATGCTGGAGGAGGCGATCGTCAACCTCAAGGCCGGCGTCGCCGAGCCGGCTGCAGATCGCTGGTCGCCGCAGATCACGATCGGCATGCCGGTCCTGATCCCCGAGGACTATGTCAACGACCTCAGCGTACGGCTGTCGCTGTATCGTCGGCTCGCCGATCTCGACACCGACGAGGACATCGACGCCTTCGCCGCCGAAATGCGCGACCGCTTCGGCGTGCTGCCGGACGAGGTGCGCTATCTGTTCAAGGTCGCGGCGATCAAGGCCTATTGCCGAAGGGCCAATGTCGGGAAGGTCGACGCCGGCCCGAAGGGCGCCGTGATCGCATTCCGCGACAACAGCTTTGCGCATCCGGAGCGGCTGGTGAGCTTCATCCGCCAGCACGGCCAGGCCGCCAAGGTGCGGCCCGATATGAAGGTGGTGTTTTTCCAGGAGTGGGATACACCGGAAGAGCGCCTCGCCGGCACCACCGAGATCCTGCGCCAACTCGCCAACCTCGCGGAGAGCAAGAAGGCGGCTTGACACGCGGTTCGACGCAAGCCCCCGCTCAGGATCGGATCAAATATGGCGCAACGTGGTCGTCGAGTAGTTTCAGGAACTGCTCGGCGAGAACGCTGAGTTCGCCGATCGTCGGCTTGAGGACCCCGACCTCGTAGTGGATCGCCGGCGCGAAGGGGCGGACGACGAGCGCGCTCGCACCGCTGGTTCGCCTGAGCGTTTCGGACGCGCTGAGCGCGTCGACGAGGCAGACCCCCGCGCCATCGATGACGAGGTTGAGCGCGACGGCAAAGAATTCACACTCGATCGCCGGATGAAACGGCGTACCGCTGGCTTCGAAGGCGCGCGATACCGCGGCATAGGTCGATCGGCTCTGCGAGGTGATGATCAGATCATGTCGCTCGAGAAGATCGGGAGTGACGACTTTCCGGTCAGCCAGTGCATGCGTTGCAGGGATCACGCAGTCGAGCGACATCCGGTAGCGCCGCAACACGACATTGGTGCGGTCGAACGGCGGCTCGGCGACTCCGAAGTCGAATGCACGCGCCGAGACCAGGCTCCGGACATTCTCGGAGCTTCGGGTCAGGAGCCTGATCGTCGTTGACGGCCGCTCGCGCTGGAAGCGGCTGACGACGCCCGGAAGCCAGACTATCCCAGGTCCCGGACTCGCGATCGTCAGAACGCCGCGCTTGCCTGCGGAGATCCCGGCAGCGGCATCCTCCAGTTCGGCAAACCCGGCGAGCGCCCGGATCGCTTCATTGTGCAGCAGATGCGCCTCCGGCGTAGGCACGATATGGCGGCTCTCCCGGCGAAACAGCGCAAACCCGACATCCGCCTCCAGCCGTTTCAAGGCCGTACTCACAGCCGGCTGCGATATGCCGAGTGCGCGCGCGGCCTCGGTTGCCGATCGATGCTGCATAACAGCATGGAAAATCTCAATAAGACGCCGATCCATAACCAACATCTATATATCGTTTCGATGCCGCTCGTGGTATGAGCATGGAGGGAAACGCCAATAATACAAGGAATTTTCGCACATCACGCCGGCGAAATTCCAGATAATGTTACCGCAATCTGAGCGTGACGAGCATTGGCATTATATTTGCTTATGTTTCGGGATGAACTCGTCTGGAGGGTCTGCGGGGATGAACACGAGCCACGCATCATGTGCCGCGTCGGTCCTGGCCGCCGAGGCGGTGGTCAAACGCTTCGGCGCCCACACCGTTCTGAACGGCGTCGACCTTGCGCTGGGCACCGGGCAGTCGACCTGCATCATCGGTCCAAGCGGCTCCGGCAAGACGACCCTTCTGCGATGCATGGCGCTGCTGGAAGCTCCTTCCGACGGGCGCGTCGTGATGGAGGGGGCGACGGTCTCGCAGGCCCGGCCATCGTCGGATGTGCGGCTCGCTGCCCGCAAGGTACGGCCGGAAATCGGAATGGTGTTCCAGCAGTTCAATCTGTGGCCGCACATGACGGTGCTGGGAAATATCATCGAGGCCCCGATGCGCGTGCGCGGCGTCAGCCGGGATGAGGCGGTCGTCACGGCCGAACGGCTGCTTCAGAAGGTCGGCATGGAGGCGAAGCGCGATGCCTATCCGGCCAGGCTGTCCGGAGGCCAGCAACAACGCGTCGCGATCGCCCGGGCGCTTGCCATGCAGCCGAAGATACTCCTGTTCGACGAGCCGACGTCGGCTCTCGACCCCGAACTTCGCCGCGAGGTGCTGCAGGTCATGCGCACGCTCGCGCTCGAAGGCATGACGATGCTCGTGGTGACGCACGAGATGGGCTTCGCCCGACGCGTGGCGAGCCATGTCGTGTTCATGGACGAGGGGATGATCGTTGAGCACGGCACGCCGGCCGCCTTTTTCGAACGGCCGACAACCGAGCGCGCCAAGCGCTTCCTCAATCAGTTTGACGAGTGATCACCGCACGACAGGAGATTGAAGCTCATGCCAAATCTGCGCCGACTTGCCTTCGTTTGCGCGCTCTTTCTCTCGATGACGCCGGCGGCTGCCCAGCAGACGCAGTCGCGCCTCTACGAGATCACCAAGAGCGGGGTACTCAGGGTCTGCATCTGGCCCATGTACTATTCGATTTCGTTCCGCAATCCGGATAGCGGACAACTCGAGGGGATCGACATCGACCTCTCCAAGGAGCTCGCAAAGGACATGGGCGTGAAGCTGGACTATGTGGAGACCAGCTTTGGCAGTTTCATCGCCGACCTGCAGGCCAACAAATGCGATCTCGGCATGTTCGGCGTCGGGGCGACGATGAAGCGTGCGCAGGCCGTCGCGTTCTCGGACCCGTATCTGACGAGCGGCGTCTATGCCGTCGTGCGCAAGGGCGGCCCGATCACATCCTGGGCGGATATCGACAAGCCGGGCGTCAACGCCGGCGTCTCGCTCGGCAGCTATGTCGAGAACTTCATGCGGTCCTACTTCAAGAACGCCAAGACCGTCGCGGTTGCACCTCCGGCCACGACCCCGGCTGAGCTGATGGCGCAACGCGTCGACGTCGTCATGACCGATTATCCGGCCTCGATCAAAATGAATGCCCAGTTCGACTGGACCACAACGGTGGCGCCGCCGGAAAACCTGTCCGTGACGCCGTACGCGTACGTCATGAACCAGGGTGACCAGATCTGGCTGAACTACGTGAACCTGTTCGTTCGCACCATCAAGCTCGACGGCCGGCTCAAGGCCGCCGCCGAGAAGAACAAGCTCGGACCGATCGTCGCGCCCTGAGACATCAGATGCAAAGCTACAGCTTTCGCTGGGACGTCATCCCGAACAATCTGGGTTTTCTTGCCTCCGGCATGGAAATGACCCTGTTCATTTCAATTGTCACGCTCGTGGTGGCGACCCTGTTGGGGCTCGTCATCGCGATCATGCAGATGTCCCGTTTCCGCTTCGCGCGCATCATCGCGCTTTCGGTCGGCGAAATCGTCCGCAATACGCCAATCCTCGTGCAACTGCTATGGGTCTATTACGTGCTGCCGATCGTCTTCAATGTGAGGATCGATGCGCTGGCCGCGTCGATCCTCGGTCTCTCGCTCTATTCGGCGGTGTTCATCTCCGAGGTCTTCAGAGCGGGTATCCAGACCGTTCCGGTCGGGCACCGCGAAGCGGCGCAGGTGCTCGGCCTGACGCCCGCGCAAAGCTTTGTGCGGATCGTTGGCCCGCAGGCGATTCGCAGCGTGCTGCCACCGCTGGCCGCCAATTTCGTCCAGCTCATCAAATATTCCTCGCTTGCGTCCGTGGTGTCGGTCGGCGAGGTCACGCGGCGCGGCATGGAGTTGTCGTCGTCGACGTTCAGGCCGCTGGAAATATTCACCTTCATCGCGGTGCTGTATTTCGCGATCTGCTGGCCGCTCACCCACTCAATCCGCATATGGGAAGCGCGCCTTGCACGACGTTGATCAAGTTCGCCGCGCGGTTTCGAGCGATCGGACCAGCCAGGTCGTCGAGCTGGCGATGCGGCTGATCGGAGTGCCGTCGCCGAATCCGGACGGTGACACGCGCGCCGTGGCGGCGCTGGCGGCCGATCTTCTCAGGGCGCATGTGCCTGGCGTTGCGGTTGAGCTGCATCCGGGGACAGCCGAGATCGTCAACGTCGTCGCGCGGATCAAGGGCCATGCCCCCGGCCGCCGCATCGTGTTCAACGGCCATCTCGACACCTATCCGTTGGGCGAGCGGATGAGCTGGTCGGTCAATCCCGACGGAGAGGTCGCAGGCGGCCACCTTTACGGCCGCGGCGCTGCCGACATGAAGGGCGGCATTGCGGCATCGATGGCCGCGATGGCCGCATTGGCCGAGCAGCGCGAGGCATGGGCGGGAGAGGTGGTGCTGACGCTCGCCGGCGACGAGGAAAGTATGGGTCCGTACGGGACCAAATACCTGCTCGACCAGGTCCCCCATGCCAGCGGCGACGCCGTGATCATTGGCGACGCCGGTTCACCGATGGTGCTGCGCTTCGGCGAAAAGGGATTTCTCTGGATCGAGATCGAGGCGGAGGGCAGCGCGGCGCACGGCGCGCACGTCCATCTCGGCATCAATGCGATCGATCGCTTGCGCGAAGCGCTGGACAGAGTGAGTGAGCTGCGCAGCCTGGCGGTTGCGATGCCGGTCAATGTCGCCGACGCCATCCGCCGTGCAAGGCCTGTCTCCGAACCGCTGTGCGGCGCCGGCGAAGCCGACGTCCTGTCGAGCGTCACGGTCAACATCGGAACGGTGAGTGGCGGTTCGTCACCGAATCTGGTGCCGAGCCAGGCGCGAGCTGCCATCGACCTGCGTCTGCCGGTCGGCGTCACGTCGGAAGCTGTTCTCTCACTGTTGCGGGAGGTGCTCGATCTGCCCGGCATCACATGGCGCGTGTTGCGCTGCTTCGAACCCAATCACACCGGCCCCGGTGACGAGATCGTCACGCGCTGCGCAACTGCGGCGACGGACATCATCGGCAGGGCGCCGGCGATCAACATGCGCGTCGGCGGCTCCGATGCGCGCTGGTTTCGAATGGCCGGAATCCCGACGGTGGTCTATGGGCCGACTCCTCACAACATGGGCGCGCCGGATGAGTACGCTGACATCGCCGAACTGGCGACCGTCTCCCGCGTGCACGCGCTGACCGCTTTCGACATGCTGACAAGAGAGAACAGAAAATGAGCGACGTGGCGGCTTTCGTGGGTCCGGAAACATTCATGGGATTGCCGGCGGGGTTGCCGCGGCCGGGCAGCCGCGCTGCCGTGCTCGGCGTGCCGTTCGACTGCGGCACGCATCCGTTCCGTGTCGGCGCCCGGCAAGGTCCGCTGGAAGTCCGGCGGGAGTCGCGGCTCATTCGGCGCTATCATCCGTCGCTCGCCGACGTCGATGTGCTGTCATTGCTGGGTGCAGTCGATGCCGGCGATGTTGCCTTGGTGCCGGGACGCATCGAAGACGCCTTTGTCAAGATCGAGGCTGCCGCCGGTCGGATTCTCGAGCTTGGCGCGGTGCCTGTCGGGATCGGCGGCGACGGTTCGGTCTCGCTTCCGCTGATGCGCGCCGCCGCCCGGTATCACAAGGATCTCGTCGCGCTGCATATCGACAGCCATACCGATGCATATCCGTATACGCCCGACGATCGGTACAATGCGGCCACGCAGTTCACCAACGCGGCGCAGGAAGGCGTGGTGAACGCCGGCCGATCCTGGCACATCGGCGTGCGCGGATTCACCTATTGCCCGGGTGTGCTCGAACATACGCGGTCGCTCGGATTTCGTGTCGTCACGATCGAGGAGCTGATGCGGCGCGGTTTCGCGCAGACCGTCGCGGAATTCAGCCAGGTCGTCGGCGCGCGACCGGTCTATCTGTGCTGGGACATGGATGTGTTCGATCCATCAGTCGCTCCCGGGGTATGCACGCCCGCCTGGGGAGGCCTGTCGGCCCGCGAGGGGATCGAATTGCTGCGCAGCCTTTCAGGCTTGAATATCGTCGCGATGGATTTCAACACGGTCAGCCCGCCACAGGACGTTCAGGGGATGGCCGCGCAGCTCTGCGCCCATATGATCATGGAGGCTCTCGTGCTGCTTGCCGCGGGCATGGGGTTGTTGCCGGACTGAAATCGCAGCGGCTTGATGGGGTATGCTGCGCCGGCGATGACCGTGCCCTAAAATCCGCGGGCCTTACGACGCCGCGCGCTCCGGCGTTCCGAACAGGCGCCCGAGCAAGGAGATCGCGGAATCGCCCGGCATCAGCGTTGCGACGCTGACGGCGGGCTCGGCACGCGTGTCGCGGCGGCCGTTCTGGGTGTGGCGCATCACGCTGGCCAAGCGCCGCGTGATCGCCTGCGCATTGCGCAGGTCGGTTCCGGCGAACGCAACGACGAGCGAGCGGTCGTCGTGCACCGCGCCGAAATCGGCCTGGCGCATCAGCCGGCTGATGATCCGCGCGCCGTCGAATTGCGCGCGCGGCTGCGTGTCGTCGAAGGTGAACCGCGCCACCGAGAGCGCGCCGCCGCGCTCGGCGGTCTGGTAGACGGCGGTCGCGAAGTCGCGCTCGAACGCGGCCTTGGTGAGCAGGCCGGTGCGCGCGTCGATCAGGCCCTTGGCGTCGATCGCCTTCAGCATGCGGCCGAGCCGCGCCTCGAAGGCATGCTGGCGGATCATCGGCAGCGCCATGTCGGCGATGCGCGTCGGCCCGGCCGTGACGATCTCGAGATTGGGCAGCTCGTATCGCGGCGTCAGCTCGCCCGAGGCGACGATCACGGGCAACGGGCGGAAGCGGACATCCTCGGTCAGCACGGTCAGGAACGCATCCATCACCCGCGGCGTGAATCCTTCCGCCAGCACGATGCCGTCGATATCGCGGCTCGAGAGATGCTTGGCGGCGGCCTCGATGCTGAGCGCGCCGACCACGCCGGCGCGCTCGCCGAGCGCGACCGACAGCGTCGGGTAGGCGCCGCCGCGGCCGATCAACAGCGCGGTGGCCTCTCCGATCGGATCGATGTCAGACAGGGCGATCGGTACCGGCGGCACCAGGCGGCGCATCACGGTGGCATGCAGGCCGCGAACGCGTAAGGACGCATTGAGCCGGGCGACCAGCCGATCCGGCAGACCCTTGTTCTGGAAGAATGCGATCACGGTGTCGGGCAGGGTGGTCGCAGGATCGACCGCGATCAGCGGCAGATACGGCGCGCGGGCGGCGGCGCGCTTGGCGAGACCCGACAGGGTGACGAAGTCGACGCCCTCGGCGGCCGCGATGATCGCTGCCGGCTTGACCTGCTCGATGGCCCGTCCGGCCTCGTTCCAGTCGCTGACCACGACCGGAAACAGTTTCGTCTCATCGAGGACTGCGGCAAACGACGGCTTTGTCGACGCCGATACGATGAGGACCGGACCTTGTTGGGACATTCGAACGCTCGAAACCAATGCTTAAGATCAGCAAACGGCTGCGATGCTAGTTCGCATGGCTTAATGCGGCGTCAACACAATGATAAGACTAACGCAATGATAAGATTTTAACTCACCCCGGCGCCGCCACGGTCGCGAAATGCTTCGACCATCAAGGGGTTAAGCCCAAGTTCCGTGAGGGCGTCGCGGGCGCGCGCATTGTCCTGCGCCCGTCCGGCCAGCCGGTGGCCGCTGAGACGGTCCGGTAATGCCGTGAGCAGCGCACCCTGGCCGAGGCGGCGCGACCACTCCTGGAGCTCCTGGGCAAGGAAGCGGTAGCCGCCGACCGTCATTACCCCCGACGGCGGCGCGGTGATGTTGATGGCCCCGGTCGCGCGATCGACCCGTGCAGCATATTCGGTGTCGACGAAATCGCGCGGCGGCGGCGCAATCAGGCTGTCGCCGGGCGGAGGCGGCGGCGCATAGGCGGCGACCGGCACCATCGGGCCGCGCAGGCCGAGCGTGCCCTTCGGCGTCAGCAGGATCTCGCCGGCGATCGATGCGCCGGGCGCTTCGCGCGGCGCGCTGTGCGGCCCCGGCTTGATCAGGGCCGGCGATCCGTCCTCGGCGGTGCGGCGGGCGCCGAACAGCCCGGCCTCGCCGAACAGATAGACGTCGGTCATGGTCACCGGCCGCGAGGTCCAGTGCGCACTGGAGGCAACCTGCTCCGGCGTGCGCCAGAGGCCGATCACGTTGCGCAGGCTGGGCAGGCGCTCCGACAGGCCGCGTTCGTCGAGCCGCAGCGCGAGCTGCGCCGGCGCGATCAGCGTGTTGCAGGCGTGATCGTTGAACTGGGTCTCGAACGCGTCCTCGTCGAACGGGTGGTGCAGCACCAGCGTTCCGCCCGACAGCAGCCAGGTCACCAGCGACGCGCAGATGCCGGCGAACGACATCGGCGCGAACGCCGACATGATGGTGGCGCCTGGCGGCAGATCGCTCTCCAGCGACATCGCGAGCCCGCCGGCGATCAGGCCGAAATGCGCGCGCGGCACCGGACGAAGACCGTCGCTGGTGACATCGAAGGAGATCAGCGCCGGCTTGCGGCCGTCCTCGATCATCGGGCGCGAGGCCCGGGAGTCCTCCAGGATCGCCTGGTCGAGCGAGGCCATGCCTTCGGGCAGATCGCTCCCGAAGCCGCAGACATGGCGGATCGAGAAGGCTTCCGCCGCGGCGTTCATGGCGATGTCGGCATAGGAGACGCCGTCGATCCGGCCGCAGCTGACGATCGCCCGCGCCGCGGTGCGGTTGAGCACGGACGTCAGCTCGGCCTGCCGCCACAGCAGCGGCAGCGGCACCACCACCAGGCCGACCCGATGCGCGGCGAGGACCGTGAGGGCGAATTCAACCGTGCCGGGCAGCTGCACGGCGATCACCGTGTTGGCCGGCAACCCGCTCTGGACGAAGTGGGCGGCGATCGCCGAGATCGCGCGGTCGGCCTGGGCGTAGGTCAGGCGCTTGCGGGTCTGTCCGGTGATGCGCTGCTTGTTGAGCGGGTCGACCAGCGCCAGCGCCTCGGGCTGCCGCGCCAAGGTGCGCTTGAACAGGGTATCGAGCGTTGGCGAGGTGATCGACTGGTTCACGGGTTCAACGTCGGTTGCATCGCTTCGGTCGGACCAGATCATGCCGCGTCGGGTCGCATCACTCGGCCAATCATCTGGATTGCGGGCCGGGCTTCTGCCACCAGGTCTCCGGCAGGTAGCCCGTCAACGCCGTGGTCGAAGGCCGTTCTATCCGATTCCAGCGCGCGATCCATTGCTCTCCCAAGTTAAATAGGGGGATAGCGTAGAAGCCCGACATCAGGGCCCGGTCCAGCGCCCGTACCGCCGAGACGAAGGCCGGCCGCTCGCGCGCCGCGAGCAGCGCCGCGATCATGGCGTCGATGGCGGGATCCTTGGCGCCCATGTAATTCCTTGTGCCCGGCACATCGGCGGCCTGGCTGCCCCAGTAAAACCACTGCTCGTTGCCCGGCGACAGCGACTGGTCCCAGCGGATGGGGATCATGTCGAAGTCATAGCCGACCCGGCGCTGCTCGAACTGCACCGCGTCGACCACCCGCACCGCGGCTTCGATGCCGGCCCGCTTCAGGTCACGCTGATAGGCGAGGGCGATCCGCTCATGCTCGCGCGTCGTCACCAGGATCTCGATCCGCAGCGGTGTCCCTGTCGACCGCTGCTTCAAGACGGTGCCGTCGAGCGCGTAACCCGCCTCGGCGAGCAGCGCGAGCGCACTGCGCAGAAGGCTGCGGTCGCGCCCCGACCCGTCGGTGACCGGCAGACGATAGCGGCCGTCGAGGATATCGGGCTGGATGTGCGACAGGTATGGCTTGAGCAGCTCGCGCTCGCGATCGTCGGCGGGGCGGCCATAGGCGGACAGATCTGATCCGGCGAAGAAACCGCCGGCGCGCGAGAACAGTCCGAAATAGTAGTTGCGGTTGACCCATTCGAAATCGAACAGCATCGCCAGTGCCTGACGCACCCGCAGGTCGGCGAATTTCGGCCGCCGGCTGTTGAACACCAGAAATTCGGACGGCCGCGGCGTGCCGATCTTGATGGTGTCGCGGATCACCTCGCCGTTGCGCGCCGCCGGGAAGTCATAGCCGTCGTGCCAGCGCAGCGGCTCGGTCTCGGTCCGGAAATCATACAGGCCGCGCTTGAAGGCCTCGAACATGCCGTTGGCCTCGCGGTAGTAATCGAGCCTGATCTCGTCGAAGTTCCAGAGGCCGCGGTTGATGGGCAGGTCGCGGCCCCAATAATTGGGATCGCGCGTGAAGGTGACGCTGGCGCCGGGCTTGACCGCCGTCACGCGGTAGGGGCCGGACCCGATCGGCGGGGCCAAGGTCGTTTCCTCGAATTTTTCGGGGTCGATGGCGTGCCGCGGCAGGACCGGCATCAGGCCGAGGATCAGCGGCAATTCGCGATCCGCCACGCCGCCGAAATCGAACCGGACCGCGAGCGGGTCGAGCGCCTCGGCCTTTGCGACTTTCGAATAATACTGACGGTGCATCGGACGGCCGTGGTCGCGCAGCAGCGCCAGCGAGAACAGCACGTCGTCGGCGAGTACTGGCTGTCCATCCGAGAAGCGGGCGCGGGGATCGATGTGGAATGTCACATAGCTTCTGGCGTCGTCGGTCTCGACGCTGCGCGCGAGCAGGCCGTACAGCGTGAACGGCTCGTTGTTGCCCCGCGCCATCAGGCTTTCGTAGACATAACCGCGCTCATAGCCGTAGCCCCTGACCTGCTGCACGGCGACGCCCCTGATGATCATCGGATTGAGGCTGTCGAAGGTGCCGATCACGCCCTGGATCAGGCGGCCGCCCTTGGGAGCGTCGGGATTGGCATAGGGCAGGTAGGTAAAGTCGGGTGGTAGCGCGGGGGCGCCATGCATCGCGATCGCGTGGCTCTCGGCGGCCGCCGCAGGGGCCAGCCCGCTCGTCATGCATCCCAAGACCAGCCATCCCAAGGCCAGCCAGATCGCGGCCAATGCGGCGCGCCAAGTGTGCCCGGGAACACGTGCGTGAGGCGCCGGATTTGATTCGCGAAACGTCACGTCCAAGGGTTTATCACAGGCCGCTGAAACCCGCCGGGAGATGGGCGCAAATACGCTTGTCGGCATTGATCTTTCCGCGCGCCGCTGTATTGAAGGCGTGCAATTCGAAGGCGGGAACGCCTGTCACGTATCCGCCTCAATTGACTAGGAGACAGCCGCCCAAACGGCTATGTGTCGGCGCCTGCAGCGGTTTCGGGCTTCCGTTCAGAAAGGGTTTTCCGCAATGAATTTCCGTATCTTGGCCGCCCCGGTCCGGCCGCATGGGCGAATTGTTGCCCTGATGGCGGCGACGGCATTCTCTGCAGCGCTCCTGGTTCCTGCCGCTCGGGCCCAGCAGCCGGCAGCGCCGGCGCCTGCGGCACCGAAGGCTGCGCCCAAGGCGGCACCCAAGGCAGCTCCGAAGGCTCCGGCAGCCCAGGCGCCCGCCCAAGCACCGGCCGCCGGCCAGCCGCCCGCTGCGGCCGCCCAGCCGCCGGCGCAGGATCAGCAGATCCAGCTGATCTACGCCCCCTGGACCAAGTTCTGCCTGAAGGGCCAGGAAGCCAACGCCAAGCAGGTCTGCTTCACCGGCAAGGACGGCCGCATCGAGTCCGGCCAGCCGGTGATTGCCGCCGTGATCATCGAGCCGGAAGGCGAGCCGAAGAAGATCCTGCGCGTCACGCTGCCGCTCGGCATGCAGCTCGTGCACGGCACCCGCATCATCGTCGACGGCAACCCGCCGCAGCAGGCGCCCTATGTGATCTGCTTCCAGAACGGCTGCATGTCCGACTATGAAGCAACGCCCGAGCTGATCGCCAACATGAAGAAGGGCCAGAACCTCGTGGTCCAGGCGATCAATTCCAACGGCGCGCCGCTGACGCTGCCGCTGCCGCTCAACACCGAATTCGCCAAGGCCTATGACGGCCCGCCGACCGATCCGAAGGTGTTCGAGGAAAACTCGAAGAAGCTGCAGGAAGAGTTGCAGAAGCGCGCCGAAGAGCAGCGCAAGAAGCTGGAAGGCGCGGGCGGTGGCTCCGCGCAGGCTCCGGCACCGGCCAATCCGGCGGCCAAGTAAACACTTCAGTCACGCGTTCAAGAAAACGCGAGATCATCGCGATCAAAAGGCGTCCGGAAGGGCGCCTTTTTTTGTCATGCGAAACAGACTGGCTGCTGGCAGCCTGCTGCGCTGGTGATCGCGCAGATCGTGTGCGATGGTTGTCGAAGGGTGCTTCGATTGCGTCGCGCGATGAGCGCGCATCGTTCGTGCCTCGTCCGGACAAGTCCGGCGTCGAAGCACAATCATAAATCCGATACGGGAGGCCAGACGAAAGCGCGGACAGCGCCTTCGATGCGCAAATCTGCGCGTGGTTCTTCCGCGAATCCTGGCCGCCGTTCGCAGTCATGGAAGTCGCGCAATGTCCCAGCAAGTCAGCACGCAGCGGCGCGAACCGCGCTCCCGGCCTCCGGAACGGCCGACCGGCCGCCCTTCGGTCGATGCTGGCGTTCGCGTTGGCCAGGACAACATCCCCCGAGCGTTTCATCCCGGCATCGTCCATCTCGCGCTGGCGATGGGCGGGTTCGCGATCGGCATCGCCGAATTCGCGACCATGAGCCTGTTGCCGTTCTTCGCCCACGATCTGCACGTCAGCGAGCCCCAGGCCGGTCACGCGATCAGCGCCTACGCGCTCGGCGTCGTCGTCGGTGCGCCGGTCATCGCGGTGCTGTCGGCGCGCATGACGCGGCGGACGCTGCTGATCGCGTTGATGGGCTTCTTCGCGCTGATGAACGGCCTTTCGGGGCTCGCGCCCGATTATCACACCATGCTGGCGCTGCGCTTCATGGCGGGGCTGCCGCACGGCGCTTATTTCGGCATCGCCATGCTGGTCGCAGCCTCGCTGGTCCCGATCGACAAGCGCACGGCGGCGGTCGGCCGCGTGCTGCTGGGGCTCACCATCGCGACGACGATCGGCGTTCCGCTCGCCAACGGGGTCGGGCAGGCAATTGGCTGGCGCTGGGCCTTCGCGATCGTTGCCGGCCTCGCGCTCTTGACCGCGATCCTGGTCCTGATCTTCGCCCCGCGTGATGCCGCCAACAGCAAGGCGAGCCCGCTGCGTGAACTGTCGGCACTCGGGCGCAAGCATGTCTGGCTGACGCTGGCGATCGGCGCCATCGGTTTCGGCGGACTGTTCTCGGTCTACACCTATCTGGCGTCGACCATGCTGGCGGTGACCCACACCTCGCCCGCGCTGGTGCCGGTCACGCTGTGCGTGTTCGGCGCCGGCCTCACCGCCGGCAACATCATCGTGCCACGCTTTGCCGACCGCGCGCTGATGGCAACCGCAGGCGGGCTCCTGCTGTGGTCGGCGGCGACGCTCGCGCTCTATCCGCTGGCGGCAGGAAATTTCTGGACGCTGACCGCCGATGTGTTCCTGATCGGGCTGGGCGGGGCGCTCGCCACCGTGTTGCAGACCCGGCTGATGGACGTCGCGGGCGAGGCACAGAGCCTCGCCGCCGCGCTCAACCACTCCGCCTTCAACGTCGCCAATGCGCTGGGGCCGTGGCTCGGCGGGATGGCGGTTGCCGCGGGTTATGGCTGGACGTCGACCGGCCTCGTCGGCGCGGGGCTGGCGCTGGCGGGCTTTGTCGTCTGGGCGATCGCGGTGGCATTGGCCAAGCGCGAGGGGGTGTGAGCGTGGCAGCGCGAACGCCGCGGCATTCGCCGGACAGCCGCCGAACCTCAGTTCAGCGACGGGTTGCGCGGACGATAGCCGCCCGATTTGTCCTTGATGAAGATCTCTGCCACCTGCGAATGCCGGATCGGCTCGCCCGACTCGTCGGGCAAGAGGTTCTGCTCCGAGACATAGGCGACGTACTCGGTCTCCGAGTTTTCCGCGAGCAGATGGTAGAACGGCTGGTCCTTGTGGGGCCGCATGTCCTCGGGGATCGACAGCCACCATTCCTCGGTGTTGTTGAACTCCGGGTCGATATCAAAAATCACGCCCCGGAAGGAGAACACCCGGTGACGGACGATCTGCCCGATCTGAAACTTGGCGGTGCGCGCTTTGATCATGGCTCGTCGATAGACCAACATTGTGGCCGATGCTAGGGGCTAAGGTCCGAATTAACCCGCGCTTTACCGATTCCAGCCCTGCAAAAACGACCCGAAATCCGGCCGAGAAACTACTTTCAGAATGATCGATATCCTCAATCTGGCGTTGCCGTATTTCGGCTTGATCTTCATCGGTTACGCGTGCGGCAAGGCCAAGGGTTTGCCCGAGAGCGGGCTCGCCTGGATGAATTTCTTCCTGCTTTACGTTTCGTTGCCGGCGCTGCTGTTCGGGATCATGTCCAAGACGCCGTTTGCGGAGCTGAACAACCCGCCATTCCTGATCGCCACCACGCTCGGAACCGTGCTCGCGTTCTTCCTGGCGATGGTCGCGGGCAAGGTGATCGGCGGGCTCACGCTGCGCGAGGCGACGCTGGCCGGCCTGTCGGGCGCCTACGGCAATATCGGTTACATGGGGCCTGGCCTCGCGCTCGCCGTGCTCGGTGCCAAGGCGGCGGCGCCGACCGCGCTGATCTTCTGCTGCGACAGCATCTTCCTGTTCTCGATCGTGCCGCTGCTGATCGAGCTCACCGACCGCGACCATCCCTCGCTGCTGCACGCACTTGGCGTGGTGCTGCGGCAGATCGTGCAGAACCCGCTGATCATGTCGGCCGTGTTCGGGGCGCTGGTCGCGGCGTTTCACATCCCGATCCCGGTCGCGCTCGATCGCACCATCCAGTTCCTGGAAAACGCCGCCGCGCCGACTGCGCTGTTCGTGCTCGGCATCACGGTGGCGCTGCGTCCGTTCGAGCGGGTGCCGTGGGAGGTCCCGGGCGTGGTCGCGATCAAGCTTTTGATCCATCCGCTGCTGGCGTTCGGCCTGATGCTGCTGTTCGGCCCGTTCGCGCAGCCTTGGGCTGCGACAGCGGTGCTGATGGCTTCGCTGCCGCCGGCGCTCAACGTGTTCGTGATCGCGCGGCAGAACGACACCTGGATCGAGCCGGCCTCGGTCGCGGTGCTGATCGGCACCTTCGCCTCGGTGGTCACGCTGACCAGCGTGATGTGGTTCATCCAGAGCGGACGGCTGGTGTTTCCCTAACGTACGCCGTTCTCACCGCCGCCACGACGGCGCGAGGCCCTCGCGCATCGCTAGTCGCCGCAACGGGCCGAATGCGCCGAGCAGATGCAGGCCGGCAGCACGCGCCGTCTGCATGCCGAGGAAATCGCTCAGCAGCGACCGGTTGGCGATGTCGATCGCCCAGGTCCGGCTGGCGACATCGGGGCGCCGCGCCGCCTGGTAGCGCCACAGCACATTGGGCGCGCCGGGATCTTCGCCACGACCGATCGCCTGGCCCGTGATCTCGGCGATATCGGCGGCATCGCGCAGTCCCATATTGAGACCCTGCGCGCCGATCGGCGGCAGCACATGCGCGGATTCCCCGACCAGCGCGATCCGGTCCTTGGCGAATTGCCGCGGCCGCTCGATCGCGAGCGGAAACACGTGACGGCCGCCCTGGACTTCGACGCGGCCGAGGATCGAATGCGATTGCCGCTCGGCGGCGAGGGACAATTCGTCGTCGCCGAGCGCCATCAGCCGCTCGGCCTCCTTGGGCGCCGAGACCCAGACCACGCTGCTTCTGACGCCGCTGAGCGGCACGAACACGCAGGGGCCGTGCTCGGTGTGGAACTCGGTCGAGATGTTCTGGTGCGGGCGGGTATGGGTGATGTTGAAGGTGAGGGCGGACTGCCCGAGGTCGCGGCTCGTCACCGCGATGCCGGCGGCCTCGCGGGACAGTGAATTGCGCCCGTCGGCACCGACCACGAGCCGGGCCTGAAGCGACTGGCCCTGCCGCGTCACCACGGTGATCGTGGCATCGTCCGGCCGCACCGAGGCGGCCTCATCGTCGAACCGCGTCAGCGCGGACAGTTCTCCGGCGCGGTCCTCGAGCGCGGCGACCAGCGAGCGGTTGTCGATGTTGAAGCCGAATTGCTCGCGGCCGATCTCGTCGGATGAGAAGCGCACCTCGGGCGCACGGATCAGGCGGCCGGTGTCGTCGACGAGGCGCATGGTCTTGAGTGCCGCCGATCGGTCGCTGCAGCGTCGCCAGACGTCGAGCCGCTCCAGGATATCGGTCGAGGCGCCGAGGAGCGCGGTGGTCCGGTTGTCGGCATAGGGCGCGCGGCGCGCCAGCAGCGCGGTCCGTGCACCTGCCTCGGCAAGGGCAATCGCAGCCGTCAATCCGGCCGGACCGCCGCCTATTACGATAACGTCATAATCCAGCGAGCTGTCGGTCATATCAGGACATTTGACATGCTTGGCCCGATTTTCAAGCCATCGGTAACCACCAAGAGTTTCCAACGCTTTGCGCGGCGGAACGCCGCAAGACCGCACATGCAAACCGGTCCGATTCCTGATAGCACTTCGGCCGATGGAGCATTCGAGCCAGCCCGATGCGTTGCCAGAACGGATGCGGACCGCCGCATTCTCCGTTCATATTTTCACGGCGCTCGGCGCCGGGGTCGCGCTGCTGGCGATGCTGGAGGCGGTGCGCGAGCACTGGGCCAACATGTTCGCCTGGCTCGGGGTCGCGCTGATCATCGACGGGATCGACGGCCCGCTGGCGCGCCGGCTCGACGTGGTGCGGCTACAGCCGAACTGGTCGGGCGAGGTGCTCGACCTGGTGGTTGATTTCGTCACCTATGTGTTCGTGCCGGCCTATGCGATCACCGCGAGCGGCATGCTGCTGCCGCTGGCCGCGCCGATCCTCGGCATCGGCATCGTGGTCTCCAGCGCGCTGTATTTCGCCGACCGCCGCATGAAGGCCGATGACAACCATTTCCGCGGCTTCCCGGCGCTGTGGAATGCGGCGGCGTTCTATCTGTTCCTGCTGCACCTGCCGCCGGTGCTGTCGACGATCGTGGTCGCGGCCCTGATCGCGCTGACCTTCGCGCCGTTCCACGTGCTGCACCCGCTGCGTGTGGTGCGGCTGCGCTGGCTGACGCTGTGGCTGCTCTTCGCATGGGCGCTGCTCGGCATGTACACGCTCGCCAACGACTTCGTGGTGGGAGCTCCGATCACCTTCGGGCTCTGCGCCATCGCCGCCTACATCATCGGCAGCGATACCGTGATCCGCCGGATGAAAGCCTTCAGAGCATGATGCAATTGATCACCAGCCCGGAAGCCTGGGCGGCGCTGTTGACCCTGACTGCGCTCGAGATCGTGCTCGGCATCGACAACGTGATTTTCCTGTCGGTGATCGTGTCGCGGATCCCGCCGGCACAGGCCAAGCGCGCGCGGCAGATCGGCCTGCTGCTGGCGCTGGTGTTCCGCATTCTGCTGCTCTCGATCCTGGTCTGGCTGATCGGGCTGACCCAGCCGGTGATATCAGTGAAGGACGTCGAGCTGTCGTGGCGCGACATCATCCTGATCGGCGGCGGCCTGTTCCTGATCGCGAAAGCGACCCACGAGATCCACGGCGAGGTCGAGGCACGCGAGGCGGAAGCCGACGACAGGCCGAGCGCCAGCGCGTTCTTCTGGGTGATCGTGCAGATCATCATCATCGACCTGGTGTTCTCGCTGGACTCGATCATCACCGCGATCGGCATGGCGCAGGACATCGAGATCATGGTCGCTGCGGTGGTGATCGCCTGCGCCATCATGTACATCTCGTCGGGACCGGTGGCGCGGTTTGTCGCGGAGCACCCGACCACCAAGATGCTGGCGCTGGCCTTCCTGGTGCTGATCGGCGTGGCGCTGGTGGCCGACGGATTCAAATTCCACATTCCGCGCGGCTACATCTATTTCGCGATTGCCTTCTCGGCCGCCGTCGAGGCGTTCAACGTCATGGCCAAGCGCAACCGCAGGAAGCCGGCGCGCTAATGGGCATGGTCTCCGCGCAAACGCTGCGCGTTTGTCGCGAGGGAAAACCGCTTCGCACTTTTCCGGACCATGCCGTAGCCGGTTCCGGCCCGCTTGGTTGACAAGCCGGCCGCGATGGCATTCGCTCGCTTGACGCTGATATCTGAGGGGAGCGACGACATGACCAAGGCTGTGCGCGTGCACCAGGTGGGGGGCCCGGAAGTCCTGACCTATGAGGACGTCGAGGTGGGCGCGCCGGGGACCGGCGAGGTCCGGATCCGCCAGCATGCGGTCGGTCTGAATTTCATCGACGTCTATTTCCGCACCGGCCTCTACAAGGCGCCCGGCCTGCCGTTCATCGCCGGCAATGAGGCTGCAGGCGAGGTGTTGGCCGTGGGTCCGGGCGTGACCAATTTCCACCCCGGCGACCGCGTCGCTTATTACTACAATCTCGGGGGCTACGCGTCCGAGCGCGTCATCCCGGCCGACAAGCTCGTCAAACTGCCCGACCACATCACCTACGAGCAGGGCGCCGTGCTGATGCTCAAGGGACTCACGGTCTGGTATCTCTTGCACAAGACCTTCAAGGTCGAGCAGGGCCATCGCGTGCTGATCCACGCCGCGGCGGGTGGCATCGGGCTGCTCGCCTGCCAATGGGCGCGGGCGCTCGGCGCGCATGTCATCGGTACCGTCGGCTCGAAGGCGAAGGCCGATCTCGCGCTCGCCAATGGCTGCGATCACGTCATCCTCTACAATGAGGAGAACTTCGTCGAACGCGTCAAGCAGATCAGCCGCGGCGAGCTCTGCGACGTCGTCTATGACGGCGTCGGCAAGACCACGTTCCCGGGATCGCTGTCCTGCCTCAGGCCGCGCGGCCTGTTCGTCTCCTTCGGCAACGCGTCGGGTCCGGTGCCTCCGTTCCCGCTCGCCGAGCTCAACAACCACGGCTCGCTGTTCGCGACGCGGCCCAAGCTCAACGACTATGTCGGCACCCGCAAGGAATTGCTCGAAGGCGCCGACACGCTGTTCGCCGCCGTGATCAACGGCAAGCTGCACGTGCCGATCAACCACGCCTATGCGCTGAAGGATGCTGCCAAGGCGCATATCGACCTGGAGAGCCGGGCGACCACCGGCGCAGCGATCCTGCGGCCGTAGGCAGATCGTCATTCCGGGGCGATGCGTAAGCATCGAACCCGGAATCTCGAGGTTCCGGGTTCACGCTTCGCGTGCCCCGGAACGACAGTTGAACTACGCCACCCGGCGCGCAGCGCCGACCTTGGTCAGCACCGTATCCAGGCAGTCGATGACCAGGGAAATCTCCTCCCGCGTCACGTTCAGCGCCGGCATGAAGCGCAGCGTGTCCGGCTGCGGCGAGTTGATCAGCACGCCGGCCGCGAACGCCTCGGCAACCACGGCCGCGCCGATCGGCATCTTGAGGTCGAGCGCCAGCAGGAGGCCGCGCCCCCTGATCTCGCCGAGACCGTGCCGCGACGACAGCCGCTGCAATTCGCGCTCGAGCAAAAGGCCGGCATCGACGACCGATTTCAGGAAATCGGGCTTTCCGATCTGATCGAGCACGACAAGCCCCGCGGCGCACATCAGTGGATTGCCGTTGAAGGTGCCGCCCTGATCGCCGTGATCGAAGCACGAGGCATGCTCGGTCGCGAGCAGGGCCGCGAGCGGCACGCCGCCGCCGATGCCCTTGCCGAGCGTCATGATGTCGGGTTCGATCCCGGCGTGCTGATAGCCGAACAGCTTTCCGGTCCGGCCGATGCCGGTCTGGATCTCGTCGACAATGAGCAGCAGGCCGCGCTGCTGGGTCAGCGCCCGCAACTCCTTCAAAAACTCATCCGTCGCGGGCCAGACGCCGGCCTCGCCCTGGATCGGCTCCAGCATGACCGCGACCGTCGACGACGAGATCAACTTTCGCACCGACTCGATGTCGTTCAGCCTGGCCTTGCGGAAGCCCGGGACCTTCGGCTCGAACAGGGGCTCGAACGCCTTCTTGCCCGAGGCCGACATGGTCGCGAGCGTGCGGCCGTGGAAGCCGCCTTCGAAGGTGATGATCTCGTGGGCGCCATTCTTGTACTTGGCGCCGAATTTCCGCGCGAGCTTGATCGCGCCTTCATTGGCCTCCGCGCCCGAATTGGCAAAGAACACCTGGTCGAAGCAGCTGTTGTCGACCAGCAGCTTTGCCAGTTTCAGGCTCTGCTCGTTGTAGAACGCGGGGCTTGGCGTGAGCAGCCGTCTGGCCTGCGCGGCCAGCGCGTCGGCCACGATGACCGGCGAGTGGCCGAGAGGGTTCACGGCCCAGCCCTGCACGAAGTCGAGATAGCGGTTGCGGTTGCTGTCCCACAAATACGAGCCGGCGCCGCGCACGAACACGACCTCGGGGCGAGCGGTGATGTCCATCAGCGCATCGAACGGAGGGGTAGCATTGGTCATGTCGTTCTCCTCTGGGGTCGGTGTTGGGAAAGGGCAGGCCGAAAAGCGAGAAGGCCGCGCTTTGGGGGCGCGGCCTTCTCGAAAACCTTGGCTGATTTATAAGATCAGCGATGGCGTCGGACACGGCGCAGCCCAGCATCGTCGCGGGTGCGACGACGGCAGATGGCGCGGCGGTGGGTCCGGTTCAGCTTCATGGCGCACGGCCATACAGCGAGAGGGGCGGAGGTGTCAAGCGCCGACCGCGCCTCATTCGACGGGCATAGCGCGCGTCGCCGGCGGGCAGGATTACGAGGTGCGCTACGAGGCGAAGAAAACCCGGAAGTCGGCAGCGTCAGTGAAGAAGGCCGTCAAAGAAGGTCGGCACCAGCCGCAAGCGAGTTGAGCGCCGGCTCGGGTCGGCGATAAGGAAGACGTTAGGAACGGTACCTTCGACGCGTCGTTAGCAATGCGCTGCTCCTCGGCAGAGCGGCATTGGACGAATGAACGTGCCCCGGGTCTTGTCCCCGAAGACCCGGGGCACATTCGCGACCATTTCCATTGGACCGTCGCCTTGGACAGGAAAAAGCGGAAATTTGTCTCGCCGAGATTCACACGAGTTATTTCCGGAACTGGATGTCGTTGGGATGATCCGGGCAACAGGGCGCGTGATTTTCATTTCGTGTTTTTTCAGCCCTAGAACGACGACCGCTGCTTCTCGGTGAACAGCGGATCGGCGATCCAGCTTGGCCCCAGCATGATCCGGATGCTGGGGCCACTTCTTCAGGGTGAGTGAGGCGGCTTTGTCGCCCCCTCACTGTCGTCACCAATCGGTTCTTAGTTGATAACGATGCTTCAATCTGAACGCCGCGGCTTCCGCGGCGTGCTGGATTCGGTTGAGATCGGCGCCGTCCCTGACCGTCGCATGAAGACTCCAATCCGCGCTCGCTGGAATGACTTCCACATGGCACACATATTCACCGCCGGGAAAACTGCGAATCTCGCGCAGCGCGATCAACTCCAGGTCCTTCACCGATATTGGCGTTCTCATGCCGTCTAAGCCTTGCCGCCCACGTTGCCTTGAACGGTAACTGATCAGGCCGCTTGGGCTGGCCGAGCGAGATCAGCAAGCAGCCGTTCCAGGTTTCGCTTCTCTTCTTCGATCCTTTTCGCGAATGTCTCCCGCTCCTGTTCCGATTCGGCTGTGTCCAACAAAAACTGATAGTGACTAATTACCTTCTGGCTTCCACGTATCAGAAATTGCGTACTCATGGTGAGGCCCCTTCCGATCGACTGGCTGTGCCGCCGAGTGGTGGCCGTTCATGGACGAGAAGGGGAATCTGAGCCGCCAGACTTTCCATCGCCGACGATTCCTCGGACAGACGTCGTTCGATAAAGTTGCGCTCGAGGTCGCTCAGCTGTGTGCTGAGTAGCCATCGATACCGCTGGATGTTGTTGCGATGCGCCCGAAGCTGTTCGAGCTGGCGGTCGACGATCTCGCGCTTTTCTTTTGCCGAGACATGCCGGGCGCACCAGCGGGCGTCGATCCTGTCCACGATATGTTTCGGAAGGTTGATGTTGTTCACGTCACCCTCCTAAGCGGCTAGCGGATGCGCGGTTGAACGAAGACGACGGGGTCTACCTCCCGGCGGATGATGAGGATCGCTGTCGAGACGGCATAAGGCGTCGAGAATGGCCTCGAGCCTGACCGGTGATCGTAGATCCCGTGGCGCCCGTAAGCCTGGATGGCTAGGAACCGCGGCAGCGTCAGACGCCCATGACGCCAAGAGCGCGCGTTTTTCTTCCGTGGTTAGGGACAGATCCGCCAAGACATCTCGGGGATGCTTAAACCGCGCCTCATTGCGGTCAGATACATTCAGGGAAATGACATTCGCGGTCGTCGGCCGCATGTTTGCCTCCGTTCCAAGACGAGAATTGATGATCGAAGCCGCGTGCGGGAGATCCGGACGCGACTTCGCGGCTGTCAGGCTGCAGCGGGCTCGAGCTGTTGCGGCCGGCTCGGCTGCGAGTTGATCGCGATCCGCCGCGGCTTCATGGCTTCCGGAATTTCGCGCG
>NZ_JAQOSR010000063.1:0-44788 GCF_046718885.1 Bradyrhizobium sp. UFLA01-814
GCACCACGACGCGCAGGGACACGCCGATATGCGGCGCGGTGATGCCGATGCCCGGCGCCGCATGCATGGTCTCGAGCAGGTCCTGCGCCAGTTCGCGCAGCGCCTCGTCGAACATGGTCACCGGCTCGGCCGGCAATGCAAGGCGCGGATCGGGATAGCGCACGATGGGGCGAATGGTCATGCCCGTGTCTTAGGCCAGCGCATCGCGCCGGACAACATGCTGATGCCGGGCACCGCGTGCGGCGCGCTGTTCAGAGATGCTTTTCGAAGAACAGATCGGGGTAGGGGTCGTCATTGAAGCGCGGGATCTCGGTCCAGCCCGTCCTGCGATAGAGCTGGCCGGCTTCCGGCAGCGCGCTGTTGGTGTCGAGCCGCAACACCGCGATGCCGAGCTCGCGTGCGGCCTGCTCGGCTGCGTCCATCAGGCGGCGGCCAAGGCCGAGGCCGCGCGCGCCAGGTGCGACCCAGAGCCGCTTGATCTCCGCGAACTCGCCGCTGCTGCCCTTCAGCCCGACGCAGCCGATCGGCAGCCCTTCCGACATCGCCACGATGAAGCTGCCGCGCGGGCGCACCATGTCCTTGGCCTCGGGGTCGCGCGACAGCCTGACGTCAAAGCCCGTCTCGAAGCGCCGCGCGAGCTCGGCGTAATATTCGCCGAGGCAGTAGCGCGCCTCGTCGCTGCGCGGATCCATCTCATCGAGGGCGGTGCCGTCGCGGCCGAGCGCCGAGGCGATCAGGTCCATCGCCGCCAGCAGCGCCTCGCGTTGGCTGTGGCGGGCGAGAAAGTCCTTGGCCTGCCGGTTGGAGATCGCCTCATAGGCGCTGAACTCGCGCTTACCCGCCGCCGTCAGCCGTGCGATGCGGCGGCGCGCATCGTCGCCATGCGCCGTGGTCTCGATCAGCTCCTCGTCCTCGAGGCTGCGCAGCAAGCGGCTCATCAGGCCGGAATCGAGGCCGAGATAATCCCTGATCTCGCCGACATCGGCGCGGCCATGCCCGATCGCGTTCAGCACGCGCGCCGCGCCGAGCGGCCGGCCGCGCCCGAGGAACGAGGTGTCGAGCGCGCCGACGGCGGAGGTCACGGCACGGTTGAAGCGGCGGACGCGGGAAACGGGGTCGAGCATATATCTGACTTTAGTCAGATATCGTCGCCGCGTCAATCGGCCGGCGATCCGGACCGAATGAAGCCTTAGCGCCTAAGTGCTGCGATAGGCGACGCGTATCAGCCTGGGACGCAGCGGAACGAAGTCGCCGCTGCGTCGTCTCGTGTCGTTTCGGCGTTCACGCCGCGGCCATCTTGGCCTTGATCACTTGCGGATCGACGAAACCGCCAAAGCCGACCGCGATCCGGTTCCAGCCGTTGATGATGTTGATCAGCAAGGTCACCTTGACCTGCTCCTCCGGCGTGAAATGCGCCTTCAGCGTGTCGTAGGCTGCGACATGGGTATGCTGCTCGCAGATCCGCGTCAGGGCCTCGGTCCAGCCGAGCGCTGCGCGCTCGCGATCGGTGTAGCAGGGCGCTTCGCGCCAGGCCGACAGCAGGTAGATGCGCTGCTCGGTCTCACCCTCATCGCGGGCGAACGTCGTGTGCAAATTGATGCAATTGGCGCAGCCGTTGATCTCTGACGCGCGGATCTTCACGAGCTCGGCGAGCTTCGGCTCGAGGGTGGAGGTGATCGCAAGTGACGCGTCGAACCAGATCTTCATGATCTTGGGGGCGGCGGCGAGCGGATCAAGTCTGACAGTCATGGTCGGTTTCCCTGGTTTGGTTGACGACATCATGACGAACGAGGAACGGCGAATGTGACATGCCGGCGCGATATTTTTATCTGCCGCGGCAGCGGCGGCTCTTACAGGAAGCCGGCGATCGGGCGGATGGTCTCGTCGGCCAGCGTTTTGACCGCCTTGGCCGGAAGGCCGGCAGGCACGCGCGGTCATCCTGCGCACTGTTGCGATTGGAATGACGCGATGATCGCGATCATCAGCGGCGCTACTGGGGCGCGAGATCGCTCGCCGCTTGCCGGAGTTCTTGCAGCAGCTCTGTTTCCCATTGCGAAGGATCCGTCAGGAACCGCGCGAGATTGTCGAAACAATAATATCCGAACTCCGACTTCGATCGGGCGGCGGACGTCGCGGCTGCACGCGCCAGCAATCGCGCGGCATACTGCTGCGCCGTCATCAGGCTCGCCGCGTGCTCGGCCATCTTCGCCATGCGCCAGAGACCCGAGTGGTCGATGGCATTGCCGAGATCGCCGAAATAGAACCCTTCCGCGAGCTCCAGGCGAGCGCTCGCGCTGCCAGCGTTCTCCAGCATTAACGGGGCGATCTTCTCGAAGAAGAAGTTCTCGTGATCGGTATCGACCAGTCCGTAGTAGCGTAGTAGGACGTCGTTGCTCGACTTGTCGAGACGCGCGAGACACCACGCGGCGTAGCCGAACAGTGCGGTCGGAATCTCGTCTCCGTAAGGGTCGTACCAGGCGTTGGTGTGCGGTCCGATGTGCGTGCATGCCGCGTCGATCAGCCTTCGGATCGCAGGCGCGGCGCCGGGGCAATGCCTGGTGACATGGGTGAAGAACTTCTTCTCGTTGAGCCACTTGCCGTCGCAACGGAACACCGCCTGCAGGTGGTTGTCGTGCGGCCGCTCGTTGATATCGGGACCGATCTGCGCCGTCAGCGCATCGATGGCCGCGATACAGTCGGGCTCGCTCATCGAGGCGAGATCGACGGTGTAGGTGCTGAACCGCTTGGCGAGCGTCTCGGCCTTCTTGGCCAGCGCGGCATCCTTGTCCTCTTCTTGCGACTCGGGTGGAGCGGGCCTGAAATGATCCTCCGTTACGGGCACGACCCGGACGCGGTGTATCGGATTGTGCGGCGCGCCGGAGACTGTCACCATCCCCTCCGCGAACCGCATATCGAGGCGCCGGTCGGGCAGGGGTGTCGCCTTCGACCAGCCGCGGGCGCGCGCCAGCCAAGGACGGTCGTCCATCCCGAACCGCTCCAGCATGATCTTGGGCGAAACCGTCCCGTCCACACCGACGCAGGCGACGAACTCATGCCGCTTCAACCAGAAAGCCTGACTATCGGGTTGCCAGCCGATCACGTCGCGCTCGGAGAGTTCGAAGTCGCGGAGATTGCTGCTGACATTGGCGTAGTGGCTGTTCAGATCCGGCCACAGATCGGGGTGCGATTTCGCGTTGATCTCGTTGGTCGTCAGCGTGGCCTCGCGATCGAGCAACCGCGACACCTTGCGGTAGATCTCGCCGCGTCGTGGCGGCAATCCCTGGTTCCGCCTGTCGAGGTCGAGCTGGGTCGTGTCGGGCAACCCTTCGGCCTGCATCCACATCGGCGCGACGGAGTGCAGCCGCCGCAGCGGAAAGGCCTGCCAGATCTCGACGGCAAAGCTGAAATACTGCCGTTGCGCCGTGGTGTCTCTGCCCAACAACCGGGAGACGAGCGAGCTCTCCTCGGTGATCATGGGAAGCCGGGAATTGTCGCCGCGCAGCCAATAGCGCCCGCACGGGCTCGAGCGGATCAGAAACGACCTCGCCCGCGATCCCTCGCAGCTCGACACCTCGTGATGGCCGGTCTGCGGATCGATGCGCAGCAGCAGTGCAACGATTCCGTTGTCATGCCGGAACGCCGAAACCAGAATTCGGCCATCCTGGTCCAGAACCGGCGGGCACAGCGAGTTGCCGCTCGGCATGCCCTGAACCGAGCGGATGCTCGCCCTGCGCTCGAGGTCGATGACATGCAGGTCGGTCGTGTGCACGGCGTGATAAAGCAGCAGATAGACGAACCGGCCATCCTTGCTCTGGAGAAATCCGTAGCTCAGATAGTCGTCGCGCGCGTCCTTTCCGTCGTGTCCGCGCGCCCAGGGCGTTTGCAGCCGATCGACGAGTTGGCGACGCGCGAGATCATAGAAGACGAATCCCGCGTCGGTGTTGAAGAACCAGGCGATGCCGTCCGGCAGTAGCCCGGCATTCCGCGCGGGCCGCTTGCCGAGGGCAGGACGCATGATCCAGTCATCCTGGCCGTCGACCTGGATTGCGAAGTACTCGGTGTTGCCGATTTTGCGGATGGAATTCACGATCGGGTAACCCTGCGAAGCCGCCCCGTGTCCCGAGGCGCTTCATTATGCGGGAGCCGGGCAACATCCGATTAATGCGATCGGGAAACATGAGGTTGACCGGCCGGCGACCGCCGGCGGGGACAACTTGCCGCATGCCTCTTGCTGTGCGCCGACGAGCCGGTCAAGCGCGCGCCAGCACCAGCACGTTGCCGGCAAGGATCGCGGCGGCGCCGGCGAGCACCGGCCAGCCCAGCGTAAGGTGCTCGAACAGCGCCGACAGCACGAGCGCGACGAGCGGCACCAATGCGAGCGTGTAGGCGGCGCGGCCGGGACCGAGCCGGCGCACCAGATCGAAATAGAGCATGAAAGTGATGCAGGACGCGGCAATCGCAAGATAGAGGAAGCTCGCCACGTAGGAGAGCGAGATGTCGGCGGCAAACGGCGTGCCGGTCGCGACGGCCCACAGCGCGCTCGCTGTGGCTCCGACGAACGCGCCGCAGCCGAGCACGGAGACGACGGGCAGTCCGGCGCGCTGGTTGCGCGCACCGACCGTTGTCCCGGCGCCGGTTGCGATGGCCGCGGTGAGCGCCCAGGCGAAACCCGCAAGCGGCGCGGCTCCGTGCGCGGCCGCGCCGGGCAGGAAGATGATCGCGAGGCCAAGGATGCCGCACAGCGCGCCCGATACGAAGCCGGAGGAGATCGGCACGCCGAGCGCGGCGCGCGCGATCACGGCCGCGAACAGCGACGATGTCGACAGGACGAGTGCCGCAAGCCCGCTCGGCATCCGTGCCGTCGCCTCATGAAAGGCGATGAAAGCAATGGCGAAGAACAGCAGGCCCTGCAATGCGACCGCCGGTCGATCCCTTCGCGGGATCGTGAGCGGCACGCCGCGCAGCCGGCCGTAGCCGAGCAGGATGACGCCCGCGAGCACCATGCGCAGTGCGACCGACCACGGCGCGGGCGTCACGCCGGCCTGCATCGCCGTTGCCAGCGCGCCGCCGCCCCAGAGCAGCGCGGTCAGCGCGAACAGCAGGGCCGTCATGGCGCGTCGGCGTCATCGCGCAGTGCGCGCCAGCCCTCGGCATCGATCCGCGCGCTTTCTCCCTCAAGCCGGGTGAGGGCGGAATCCAGTGTCGTTCGCTCGCTCTCCGAGAGCCGCGCCAGCAGCCGCGTCTCGATCGCGCTGCCGAGTGCGGCGATCCGGTTGAACGCGGCCCGGCCGCTGCGGGTAATGCTGACGGCGGCGAAGCGCCGGTCGGTCTTGCCGGGCCGCCGCACCGCGAAGCCGAGCTCGACGAGTTGGCCAATGCCGCGGCTGACCGCAAACGGGTCGAGGGCGCAGGCGCGGCCGATCTCGGAGGCGTTGGCGGCGTCGCGCTCGGCGATGACGGCGAGGATACGCCAGCCGGCCTGGCTTAATCCGAACGTCTCGCCGTAGAAACGCTCGAGCGGTCGGGCGACCTGCGCCGCGACCAGGAACAGGCGGTAGGGCAGCCAGGCACTGAGCTTCAGCCCATCGTCGGACGCAGGCGCAGTCTGTTTCATGGGGTGAGAGGCTCGCGCAGATAGTTGCAAAGTGCAAGCATATCGCAAAGATAGGTTGCGACCCGGATCGCATGCGTGAAAATCCCGACACACTTGTCACTCCCACTCACCGCTGCCGCGGCGTCAGATTGGGGCATGACCAACGGCGAACGGCGGGCGGCGATGGAACCGCGCTGAGGTCCCGGAGTTCGTCCAAATCGGAGATGGAGAGACCATCATGAATAAATCAGCTGAAAACGATCGCGGCGAACTGGCGGCGATGCAGACACCGCCGGTGGTGTCGCGGGAGGCGTGGGAGGCGGCGCGCCTGGAGATGCTGGTGAAGGAGAAGGCCCAGCTGCGGGCACGCGACGCGCTTGCGGCGGAGCGGCGGCGAATGCCCTGGATGGCGGTCGAGAAGCCGTATGTCTTCGAAGGACCGAACGGCAAGGCGAGCCTGCTCGACCTGTTCGAGGGCCGCCGGCAGCTGATCATCTACCGCGCCTTCTTCGAGCCCGGCGTGTTCGGCTGGCCGGACCACGGCTGCCGCGGCTGTTCGCTCGGCGCCGATCAGGTCAGTCATCTCGCCCACCTGAACCAGCGCGACACCACGCTCGCCTACGCCTCGCGCGCGCCGCAGGCCGACGTCGCGCGGCTGAAGGCGCGGATGGAGTGGGACATGCCGTGGTACACGATCACCGACAGTTTTGACGCCGACTTCGGCGTCGCCGAGTGGCACGGCCACAACGTGTTCATCCGCGACGGCGAGCGGATCTTCCGCACCTATCTCGTCAACAGCCGCGGCGACGAAGCGATGGGTACGGTGTGGAGCTATCTCGACATCACGCCGCTCGGCCGCCAGGAACTCTGGGAGGACTCGCCGAAGGGTTATCCGCAGGGCCCGACCTACAAATGGTGGAATTGGCACGACAATTACGACGCCGAGGCCGCGCCGAACGCAAAATGGGCGGCGGTGACCGATGCCGGCGAAGCCGCGTTCCGCAAGATCGCGGAGCAGGAGCGCAAGGCGACGTAAGGGGTAGAGCAGGGAGGGCGCGTGGCGTCCTCCCTAGCGGCCCTCGTTCTTTGCGGCCGAGAGTGCCTTCAGCGCCGACAAGGTCTGCCGCAGCCCGCGATCGAGGCGCTTGTCGCGGCGGATCACCACCGCGAGCCGGCGGTAGAGCTTAGGTGACAGCGACCGGACGATCAGGTCGCGCTGCTTGGTGCTGGCGGGAACGGCCATGCCGGGCAGCACCGCGCAACCTAGCCCGGCGCGCACCATCTCCTTGATCGCCTCGACGCTGCCGAGCGACATCAGCGGCTTCAGCGAAACGCCGCCGCGGGCCAGCCACTCGTCGGCGGTGCGCCGGGTGTTGCCGCCCGGCTCGAACAGCAGCACCGGCCTGGTCGCCAGCACCTCCGGCGTGATCCGCGCGGGCAGTTGCATATCGCGGGGCGCGATCAGCACGAACTCGTCGTTCACGACCGGCGTGATCTCGAAGCTGCGCCCCGACACCGGCAGCGTGACAAGCGCGATGTCGATGGTGTTGTCCTCGACCGCCCGGGCGATCTCCGCGGTGTTGCCGGTCGTGACCGTGATCTCCAGCGAGGGCAGCGCGGTGCGCAGCTCCTTCAGGATCGGCGGCAGCAGGAAGATGCAGGCGGTCGCACCGGTCCCGAGCCGCACGCGGCCTGCCGTTCCGGTTGTCTGCTGTGCAACGGCGTCGACCGCGGATGCCACCGCCGCATTGATCTGATGCGCGTGCGAGAGCAGCGCGACGCCGGCGGCCGTCGGTCTCGCCCGCCGTCCGACCCGCTCGATCAAGGTCGCATTCAGGCTGCGCTCGAGCTGGCGCACCTGCAGGCTCACCGCGGGCTGCGTGAGCTGTAGCCGCTCGGCCGCCGCCGAGAAGCTGCCGCAGTCGATCACGACAGCGAAGCTTTCGAGATAATCGAGGTTGAGGTTCTTCATCAAAGTATCTCTTATGCCACGCATAAGCTGTCAAAGCTTCACTTATATAACGCCGCGGCGCATAGTCCGGCAAGCGACGGCTTCGGCAGACCGGGAGCAGGCATTGTCCGGCCTCAAGTCCATTGGCGGTGTCATCGTCGAGCTGGGGCGCTATCTTGCGGTCTCTTCGCATTCGCGCATCCGCCGCGGGCAGGCGCTGCGTGAGCTCGACGATCGCCTGCTGGCGGATGTCGGACCGTCGCGCAGCGATGTCGAGATGTGCCCGTGGCGCCTGCAGCGTGCGCCGACGCGCCGTCGAAGCACAGGGATGATGCCGCAAGACGAGGCAAGGATGACAGACAACGAAGACACCGTGATCCGCGACGCCACAGAGGTCGACATGGCGGAGGTGCAGCGCATCTACGCGCACCACGTGCTCAACGGGCTGGCGACCTTCGAGGAAGTGCCGCCGGCACTCGATGAGATGCTCGGGCGCCGTGCCGCCGTGCTGGCCGCGGGGCTGCCGTATCTCGTGGCCGATATCGACGGACGGGTGGCCGGCTACTCCTACGCGACAGCGTACCGGCCGCGGCCGGCCTATCGCAACACCATTGAAGACTCGGTCTACGTGTCGGAAGCCCTGCGTGGCCGCCGCGTCGGCGCGGCGCTGCTGCGGGCGCTGATCGAACGGTCGGAGGCGGGACCCTGGCGGCAAATGATCGCCGTGATCGGCAACAGCGGCAACGCCGGATCGATCGCGCTGCACCGACGCATGGGCTTCGAGATGGTCGGGACGCTGAGGTCGGTGGGCTTCAAGCTCGGGCAATGGGTCGACACCGTGCTGATGCAGCGGCCGCTGGGGCCGGGCGCTGCCACGCTGCCGTCAGACAAGGAAACGGCCCGGTGATCGCACGCCGGGTCGTGATTGCCCTCGGGCTGGCTCAACTGATCTCGTGGGGCGCGACCTACTATCTGATCGGCAGCTTCGGCGAGCAGATCGCCGCGGATCTGGGCCGGAGCCGCGACATCGTCTACGGCGGATTTGCCGCGGCGCTTTTGGTGATGGGGGTGACGTCGCCCCTTGCGGGCAGGTGGGTGGACAGAAGCGGTGGCCGGCAGGTCATGGTCGCGGGTGCCGTGATCAACGCGCTCGGCTGCGTCGGTCTCGCGGTCTCGCACCAGATCGGTAGCTATTTCGCATCTTGGATCGTTCTTGGCCTCGGCATGCGGCTGACGCTGTACGATGCCGCCTTCGCGGCGCTGGCCCGGATCGGCGGGCCGGAGGCGCGCCGCGCGATGTCCGGGATCACCTTGCTTGGCGGCTTGGCCGCCACCGTGTTCTGGCCGCTCGGCCACACGCTCTCGGACCATTTCGGTTGGCGCATCGCGGTGCTGGCCTATGCCGGCATTGCGCTATTGACGATCCCGTTGCATCTGCTGATTCCGAACCAGCGATTTGCCGGCGTGCCGGGTTCTGCGGTGGCATCGAGGCAACCGCGCGCGGTGGGGCGGCGGCAGCTTGCAGCGGCGAGCGGACTCTATGCCGTGATCATGACCGGCGCGAACTTTTTGAATGCCGGCATGTCCGCGCACATGATCGCGGTGCTCACCGGCCTCGGGCTCACCGTCACCGTTGCGGTGTGGATCGCAACGCTGCGGGGGATCGGGCAATCCGCCGCGCGTCTCTGCGAAGTTCTGTTCGGCGGACGGATCGATCCGCTCGGGCTCAACCTGATGGCCTGCCTGATCATGCCGCTCTCCTTCATCGCCGGCCTGTTCAGCGGATCAGCGCGGGAGATGGGGATTGCGTTTGCGCTGCTCTACGGCGCCTGCAACGGCATTCTGACCATCACCAGGGGAACGCTGCCGCTCATCCTGTTCGATCATCGCAGCTATGGAACGCTGGTCGGCCGGCTCATTGTCCCGAGCTTCATCCTGCCGGCGGCCGCGCCGCTGATCTATGCAATCGTGATCGACCGGTTCGGCGATGCGAGCGCGCTCTATCTCTCCGCCGGTCTCGCCCTGGTGACGCTGCTTGCCGCCATCCTGCTCAAGCTGCTGTTTCCGCCGCCGCTCGCGGCCGCGAAGCAATAGCCGTGTCGGCGGTGTCGATCTCAACCCGCTGCCGGCTCGCGCGGCAGCCACAGCGACAGCCAGCCGCCGAGCGCCAGCAGCGCGACATTGCAGCCGAGCGCGATCGTGAAAGCGTGCGCGTAATCGTCGGCCTGTGGATGCGGCCCGAGCAGGCTATAGAAGACGCCGCCGATCAGCGCGACGCCGAGTGCGGCGCCGATCTGGAAGGTCGAGATCATCATCCCCGATGCCAACCCGGCATGGCGCGGATCGATGCTGCCGATCACGGCCTTGATCACCGACGGCATCACGGTGCCGAAGCCGAGCCCGCCGCAGATCAGGCCGAATTCCAGGCTTTGCGGCAGCGCGCCGCCGACCGACAACATCACGACACCGAAGCCGATGACCTGGAGCGCAAAGCCCAGCGTCAGCGTGCGCGGGCCGAGCCATTGCATCACCAGCGACGACACCAGCGAGCTGACGAAGAAGCCGGCGGCAAAGGGCAGGGTGGCGAGGCCTGCTTCCAGCGGAGATTGGTGCAGGCCACTTTGCAGGTAGACCGCGAAGGTCAAATAGAACGAGGACAGCATGTAGAAGGCCAGCGCCATCAGCAGCCCGATCACGAAATCGCTGTTGCGCAGCAGATGCAGCGCGACCAGCGGGTCGCCGCCACGGGCTTCGAGCCGCGCCTCGAAGCGGACGAAGCCGGCGAGCATCAGCGGAGAGGCCAGCAGCATCGCGACGATCCAGACAGGCCAGCCGGATTCCCGGCCCTCGATCAGCGGATAGACCAGGAGGCCGAGCGTGAGCGACAGCAGGATGACGCCGCCGACGTCGAGCCGCTGCGCGTGCGCGGCGCGCGAGTCGGCGAGGTACCGCAGGCCGCCGACGAAGGCGGCAAGGCCGATCGGCACGTTGATCAGGAAGATCGCCTGCCAGGCCAGTCCGAACGGATGCGCCGACACGAGCACGCCGCCCAGCAGCTGGCCGCAGATATTGGCAAGGCCGAAGGTCGCGCCATAGAAGCCGAGCGCGCGACCCTGTTCGGCCGCCGGAAACAGCACGCGGATCGAGGCGAGCACCTGCGGCGCCATCACGGTGGCGGTGAGGCCCTGCAGGATCCGTCCGGCGACCAGCATGGCCGGTGACCACGCGATGCCGCACAGCACGGATGCGATCGTGAAGCCGGCGACGCCGGTCAGGAACATCTGCCGCCGCCCCAACAGGTCGCCGAGCCGGCCGCCGGTGATCAGGAACACGGCGTAGGTCGCGGCATAGGCCGAGATCACGAACTGCACCTCGCTTGGGCTGGCGCCGAGATTGTCGCGAATGGCCGGCAGCGCGAGGTTGACGACATTGAAATCGAGGATCGGCAGGAAGGCGCCGGTGAGCAGCACCGGCAACGCCAGCCATCGCCGCGGGTCGACCGTCGCCGGCCGCGCGGCGTGCAATTGCAACGTCTCGGTGGTCTCGCTTGTCACCTGCCAGCGCTCCTCTGCGTTGCCGGCGCGGCACACGAGGTGCGCCCGTCGGCCGAACTTTTCGGGAAGATGGCCTGTTTGTCCGTGATAAGGTATTCGCCAACTCTGCTAATTGAGTTTGCAAAAATGAACAGCCCGCTTGACTGGAATGACCTTCGCCTTGTCCTCGCGGTTGCGCGGGAAGGCAGCCTCTCCGGGGCGGCGCGCAGACTGGGCGTCACGCATTCGACGGTGTTCCGCCGCCTCGGCACGATCGAAGCAGCGATCGGAACGCGCCTGTTCGAGCGTTTCCGCGACGGTTACGCGCCGACACCGGCCGGCGAGATCGCGGCGGCGTCGGCAGCCCGGCTCGAGGACGAGGTGCTTGCGCTCGAGCGCAAGCTGGCGGGACGGGACCTCAGGCCGTCGGGGCCGGTGCGGATCACGACGACGGACACGCTCGGCGCGGTGCTGATGCGGCATCTGCCGGCGATGCGCGCCGCGCATCCGGAGATCCAGCCGGAGATCATCATCTCGAATGCGATGGCGAACCTGACGCGCCGCGAGGCCGAGATCGCGATCCGGCCGACGCCGGCACCATCCGAGCTGCTGGTCGGGCGACGCGTTGCCGATATTGCTCATGCGGTCTACGGATCGCGCGCCTATCTCGCCCGCCGCGGTGACAAGGATCTGTCGGTGCACGACTGGATCGGGCTCGACGATGCGCTGGCGGGGACCGTCATCGCCGGCTGGATGCGCGAGAACCTGCGTTCGGCGCGGACCACATGCCGGGTCGACGCGCTTCCGGCGCTGCGCGATGCCGCGGTAGCGGGCCTGGGACTTGCCCTGCTGCCCTGCTATGTCGGCGATCTCGCGCCCACGCTGCGCCGCCTGACGCCGAAAGCACTCGTGGAGCCGCGCTCGGCGCTGTGGCTATTGACCCATGACGATCTCAAGCGCACCGCGCGCATCCGCGCGACGCTCGATTTTCTCGCCAGGGCGCTCACCTCGGAGCGTGCGCTGTTCGAGGGAAAGCGCGCCGGAGGCGCGCGCCGTTAGTCGGCCGGCGCGCAGACCGTTCAGGAGCCGACAACTTCCGTGACGGTATGGATTTCCTCTGCCGCGCGGTTCGCAGGCATCCGATGATGCTCGCGAAAGGCACCAACGATCGTCTTCAGGACCGCGCGGGATTTTGCATCTGACAGCGCCGACAGCAGCATGATCTCGGACGGCGGAAGCGCAGGCAGGCCGAGCTGCCGGCTGACCTCGATCGTCCCGGCCGGCGCGAGCCGGCGGGAGAACACCGACGTAGCGAGGCCTGCGGCGACCGCGTCGGCGACGGCAAAGGATCCACAGCCGAGGAAAGTTTCCGTCCACGGGATGCCCGCCGCCGCCAGCGCGCGCGTCGCGATGTTGAGTACGCCGCAGGACGGCGAGGAGGCGGCGAGCCGCAGCGGCTCGCCCGCGCGATGGACGAAGTCCGGCGTGGCGAACCAGCCATAGTGATCCGACGCCAGCATCTCGCCGTCGCGGCGGTCGTCCTCGCGGCGGATGATGGCGGCGTCGATCTCGCCGCGATCGAGGGCGCTCAGCAGGTCGCGGGAGTCCTCGAGCCGGACTTCGATGGTGAGCGCCGGGTCGTGCGCGTGCAGCCGCGCCAGCAAGGTCGGAACCTCCGCGCCTCCGACATGGGTGGCGATGCCGAGCGAGAAGCGACGCGGGCGCGCGGGCGACAGCGCCGCGACGGCGCGATCATGCGCGGCGAGCAATTCCTGCGCAGGGGCGAGGAAAGCCGCGCCCTGTGCCGACAGGCGCACCAGACGCGGTGTCCGTTCGATCAGCCTGTGGCCGAGCTGGCTTTCCAGCCGCTTCAACTTGACGCTGATCGCGCCCTGCGTGGTGCCGAGCGTTTCGGCGGCGCGCGTAAAGCTCTTGAGATCGGCGATGGTCACGAATGTCTTCACGGCGTCGACGTCGAGCGTGGTCATGTCAGTCATCCGGATTTGTTGTCTCTGAAATATCTAGTCATCCAATTCACCAATGCTCAAGCCGTGACTAGCTTTGCGCTGTGAAGCGCTGCGGCCACCCGATTCCTGCCGCTGCTGCCTCAATACATCGTGAGTCGATCGACCGACGCTGCTGCCAGCACCCTGGCAACAGCGTGCGGTATGCCGTTGGCTTGCCACAACAAAAGGCCTGATCATGTCTACTGAACTGAGCCGCCGCGGCGCTGTCGTGCTGTCCGCCGTATGCCTTGCCTGCCTGATGTTCGGATTGGAGATTTCCAGCATCCCAGCGATCCTGCCGACGCTGGAGCGGGTGCTGCATGCCGACTTCAAGGCGCTGCAATGGATCATGAACGCCTACACGATCGCGGTCACCACGGTGCTGATGGCGATCGGGACGGTGGCGGACCGCTACGGTCGCAAGCGCATCTTCCTGGTCGCGATCGCGGCGTTCGGCGTCACCTCGCTGATCTGCGGCATCGCCTCGAGCGTCGAAATGCTGATCCTCGCCCGGTTCCTGCAGGGCCTCAGCGGCGGCGCGCTCTTGATCTGCCAGATCGCCGTGCTCTCGCACGAATTCCAGGGCGGCCGGCTGCGCGCCGTTGCCTGGGGCTGGTGGGGCGTCATCTTCGGCATCGGTCTCGGCTTCGGCCCGATCATCGGCGGCGCGGTCGTCGCGGTGCTGAGCTGGGAGTGGGTGTTCCTCGTCCACGTGCTGTTCGCGGCCGTGGCGTTCGTGCTCACGATCGGCGGCGTGCATGAATCGAAGGATCCGAAGGCGAGCAGCCTCGACGTCGCCGGTATCGTGACGATGTCGCTCGCCGTGTTCTGCCTCGCCTTCTACATCACGCAGGGGCCGAATCTCGGCTTTGCCAGCCCGAAGGGGCTTGCGATTCTCGGCGTCTCCGCCGTGAGCTTCATCGCGTTCCTGGTTGCCGAGAAGATCACCCGGCGGCCGATGTTCGACTTTTCAGTGTTTCGGATTCCAGCTTTCTCCGGCTCGATCGTCGGCTCGGCGGCGATGAACCTCAGCTACTGGCCGTTCATGATCTACCTGCCGATCTGGTTTCATGCCGGCCTCGGCTATGACAGCGCGTCCGCGGGAGTTGCCTTGCTCGCCTATACGCTGCCGACATTGGTGATGCCGCCCTTCGCCGAGCGCCTGTCGCTGCGCTATCAGCCGGGCCTGATCATCCCGGTGGGGCTGTTCACGATCGGCGCCGGATTCATGCTGATGAAGTTCGGCAGCGCCGCCGCGCAGACGAACTGGGCGACGATGCTGCCGGGCTGCCTGCTCGCCGGAATTGGTCTTGGCATCACCAACACCCCGGTCACCAACACGACGACCGGCTCGGTCTCGAGCGACCGCGCCGGCATGGCCTCGGGCATCGACATGAGCGCGCGAATGGTTTCGCTTTCAGTCAACATCGCGCTGATGGGCTTTATCCTGGCGAGCGGCGTGCTGGCGCATCTGAAGGCGGTGCTGCCGGCGCTGGACGGCGCGCAACTTCGGGCAATCGCCGAGCGGATCGCGGCCGGCGACGTCGCATCCACGCCGGAGCTGACCGGCCCGGTCGTGCATCAGGCGCTGGCGAGCGGCTTCGGCTGGGTGATGCTCTATGGCGGCATCGGGGTGTGGATCATGGCCGCTCTCAGCTTCCTGATCTTCAACGCGCGGCCGGTGCGGCAGGCCGAGGCTCACGGCACGAAGTGAACATGATGTCGCCGTGCCTGCCCAGGGACGGGGCGGGCAGGCGGTATCGATCACTTCACGAGGGTCAGCAGCGGCTTGTCCTTCTCGACGATGTAGGTCGCAAGCTCGCTGGCGGTGACGTCGCCGACATTCCTCGCGGCATGGACAGTGCCGGCGGGAATGAACAGCACGTCGCCGGCCTTCAGCCTCGCCGGCGGCCTGCCGTCGACGTCGTATTCGAGCGTGCCGGCGAGCACATAGATGATTTCTTCGCCCGGATGCGTATGGCGGCCGAATGCCTTGCCCGGCGCGATGTCGACACGCACCTGCACGGCTTCACGCCCGCCGGCGCTGAGATCGTGGCGCTGCAGGTCGGTTCGTGTGAAGCCCGCCGGTTGCTGCGCCTGTGCGCTCGGTATGGTCAGGAGGCTGGCGGTAAACAAGGCCGTCCTTGCGAGGAGGCGCGTTGCCTTCATCAGCTTGCTGGTCATCTTGAACTCCAGGATTGGCTTGCTGTCCTTGTCCGTTCGCGAGCCGGCAAGCGGCCGGCCCGCATCGGAGATCGTCATGTGCTGGTCTCAGACCAGGGTGGTCGTGACGGCGATGTTGCCGTGAACCGCCTTGGAGTAGGGGCAGATGCCGTGCGCGGCTTCGATCAGCTCCTGCGCAACCTCGCGCTCGACGCCGGGGACGTGGACGTTGAGGCGGGCGCTCAGGAAGAAGGCGCTGCCGGCCTGGTTCAGATCGATCTCGGCGTCGACCTCGGGCTCGCTCGCGAGCTTGACCTTGCGCTGACCGGCGGCGAGCTGGATCGCGCCGATGTAGCAGGCCGACCAGGCGGCCGCGAACAGGTTTTCCGCGGCGGGGTGCGGCTGCGGCAGCTTGACGTCGAGGAAGCCGTCGCGCGAGCGGGCGGCGCCGTTCGGGCCGGCGGTGACGTGGGTCTTTCCCGTGACGAGAACCTTTGCATTGGCGGTCATGGCGAGCTCCTTTGGGATCAATATAGATCGTATCCGATCTAATCGTGTACGCGTCGAAATAGGCCCCGGGCTTGATCGTGTCAAGCACTTCCGATTTAATCGGATGCGATTTATATGGACCGCGACATCACAAACTCCGGAGACGTCCGTGACCCGCTCCTCCAAGGCCGAGACCAAGGGCCGAAAACTCTCGAATTTTCTGTGCTTTGCGGTCTATTCGGCCAATTTGGCCTTCGGCCGCGCCTACAAGCCGATCCTGGACGCGGTCGGCCTGACCTACACCCAGTACATCGCCATGGTGGCGCTGTCGGAGGCGGACGAGCAGACCGTGAGCGCGCTCGGCGAGAAGCTGTTTCTGGAATCCAACACGCTGACGCCGATCCTCAAGAAGCTGGAGCAGAGCGGCTATATCAGCCGCGCCCGCGATCCCGCCGACGAGCGGCAGGTTCGCGTGAGCCTGACGCCGGCCGGCCGACGCCTGCTCGACAAGGACATCAATGTGTCCCTGGTCGAGGCCACCGGGCTCGGGGATGAATTTCCCGTCGTGCAGAGGACCGTTGCGAGGCTGCGCGACAATCTGCTGCGCAACACGCGCGCCGATCCGAAGAAGGGCTGATCCTGCGGGCCAAATTGTAACGCGCTGTATCCGCGCCGCGCCCTTCCGCATTTTCGCCACGGCGCGACCGACAACTCCGCGCCGCTTCGGGATGACGCGGAGGAGAGATCGATTTGCGCAGACAGTTGCTGTCCATCTGCGGGATGATTGCCGTGATGAGCGGGCTTTCCGCGCCATTTCCATTCGCGGCGGCGCAGCCGGCTCCATCAGATCAAGGGCCGCCGCGTCCGCAATCCGGCGGAGAGCGTTCACCGGCGAGCGCGGCCGGGATCTGGGACGACAATCACGACGGCGTCTACACCTGCGACGAATGGAAGGCCTATCTCGGCCGGCTGTTCGATCGCGCCGACCGCAATCACGACGGGCGACTCACGCCCGCCGAGTTCGAAGCGGTTCGCCGCGCCGGCAGCGCGCTCGCCGATGCGGATTTCGGCTATTTCGACGAGGACCGGGACGGCAAGGTCACGCGCGGGGAGTTCGTCGACAAGCCGAACGAGTTCATCCTGCAATTCGACAAGAACGGCGACTGCCGCGTCACGCCGGACGAACTGAAGCAGTCCGGGTCCGATCAAAAGCGGCCGGGCGGCAGGGGCAAGCGATTCTGAACCCGATCCAGAAGCTCCTCTAGCCAACGAGCTCAGGAACTGGGGGGCGAGACGCGCTCGCCCTGCTCCGATCCGATCCGAGGTGCACGGGCCCTGGCAATTTGATGCGGACAAGAAGGCCGTGCGGCGCGTTGTCGTGCAGGGACAACTCGCCGCCATGCCCGCACACCATGGCCTGAGCGATCGAAAGGCCAAGTCCGAACCCGCTTTTCTCGTCCATGGTGCGGGCCTCGTCGCCCCGGACGAATGGCTTCAGCATTTCGGCCCGGCGATGCTCCGGAATCCCCGGACCGTCGTCCGAGACGTCGATGATGGCCTGATCGGCTGACGCGGTCAGCTTGATCTCGACTTCGCTACCGAAGCGCAGGGCGTTCTCCACCAAATTGGTCACGGTGCGGCTGATCTCGCTCGGGCGGATCAGGAGCGAAGCCCTGGTCGGGCCCTGGTAGCGCACGACGTGACCGCAATCGGAGAATTGCTCGCAGATCGTCTGCAGCAGGGCAGCGACGTTCACGAGCGTCGGCTTCGCCGCGCTGCCGCCGCTGAGGAATGACAGCACGGACTCCAGCATGGCCTGCATCTGGTCGAGGTCGTGCAGGGTCTCCGCGCGCTGGGCGTCGTTCTCGATGTATTCGGACCTGAGCCGTAGCCGGGTGATCGGCGTGCGCAGGTCGTGACTGATGGCGGCGAGCATGCGCGTGCGGTCATTCATCAGCGTGGTGATGCGTTCGCGCATGCGATTGAGCGCGACCGCCGCGGCGCGGATTTCCTCCGGGCCGGTCTCCGGCAGCGGCGCGGCCGCCTGGCTGATGCTGAAATTCTCGGCGGCGCGGGCAAAAGCGGAGAGCGGCGCACTGAGCGCGCGGCCGGCCCACACGCCGAGCAGCGTGACGCTGACGAACAGGAACAGGAACGTGCTGACCCAGAACCCACCGAAGAAGGGCGGCATTTTCGTCGGGCCGATCGTGGCTTCGAACAGGGCTCCGTCCGGCAACCGAATCGCCGCCGGCGCGGTCTTCGAGGAAAACTCATCGACATCGTCGACGCCGGGTGCCTCGGACGAAGCCTCATCGGCCAAGCCCGGACCTGCGTCGCGCAATGTGAGATGCAGGCGGGGAAAGGCGCGATCGGCAGCGCGCAACAACGTAGCGCGATCGGCCGCAGGGGCCTCGGCCAGAAGCCTGGCAACCAGCTGGAACTGATGGACCGGCCTGTCCGCAAACGATCTCGGCTTCTGGCTGACGAAATAGAGCCCGATCAGCGCATGGATGAGCACCAGCGAAAGCAGGATCAGCGCGGCGATCTGACCACTGATCCGGTGGAAGCTGAAAAGCGCGGCAATCCTGCGGGTCCAGCTCATGCGTCCTCCACATGCGGCGTGAAGATGTAGCCGCCGGTGCGAACCGTCCGGATCACCGACGATCCTTCGCTCGTATCGAGCTTGCGGCGAAGCCGGCTGACCAGCACGTCGATGCTGCGCCCGAACGGACTGGCCGGCCGGCTGCGCGTCATGGTTAAGAGGCCATCCCGCGTCAGGATCCGGCCGGGTCGCTCGCAGAACACCTGGAGCAGGTCGAACTCCGCGCTGGTCAGCGGGACCTGGGCGCCGTCGGGATCGCGCAGTTCGCGCAGGCGCAGATCGATGGTCCAGTCCTGGAAGCGCAGGCGCGCGGCGCTCTGGCCCGAGCGCCCGGCAAGGCCGGCCTGGGCCTGGCGGCGCAGCACGGCGTTGATCCGCGCCAGCAGCTCGCGCGGATTGAACGGCTTGGCGAGATAATCATCCGCGCCCATCTCAAGCCCGAGGATCCGGTCGAGGTCCTCGCCCTTTGCCGTGAGCATGATGATCGGGATCGTCGAGTCGCCGCGCAGGCGGCGACACAGGGTTAGTCCATCCTCTCCGGGCAGCATCAGATCGAGGACGACGAGATCGAGCGAATGCCCGGCAAGGTAACGATCCATTTCCCTGCCGTTCGAGGCGGTGGCCACCAGGCAGGATTGGTCGCGCAGGTAGCGGGCAATCAAGTCTCTGGTTTGCAGATCGTCTTCGACGATCAGGATCTTCGGAGTGTTTGCAAGCATGATCCGCGACTGGGTCCTCATCATGACGTTACTGACGCGCGTTCCAGCGCGCTCAGCCACCAATTGACCAGCATACGCGTCGCTTGTGGGCGGCATTGCGCCTTTTCGTAAGCATAGTGTTTCTGAACTGTAAGCGTCGCGCGCAGCCCGAAACAATCCGCGATGCCGGCCGCGTCACGTCGCGCTAACAGTCCCAAACCACTGGAAATAATCCCGCAATCCTGCAGCCACACCGCAGCCATCACCATCCCGTCACAACGGGCTTCTTGTTCGCGAGGTGTGGAATGAAGACGTGGCGGGGCTTTGTCGCGGCGATCGTGCTGTCGAGCTTTTCGATCCCGGGGACGCCGGTGACAGGGCTGTTGTTGGCACCGGTGGCAGCCCAATCGGTTGATGCGATCAGGGTCGAAGGCAACCGCAGGGTAGAGGCGGAGACCATCCGCTCCTATTTCAGGCCCGGGCCCGGCGGCCGTCTCGATCAGGCTGCCGTCGACGACGGCCTCAAGGAGCTGGTCGGGACCGGGTTGTTCCAGGACGTCAAGATCAATCAGGCGGGCGGCCGGATCGTCGTTTTGGTGATCGAGAATCCGGTAATCGACCGCGTCGCGTTCGAGGGCAACAAGAAAATCAAGGACGAGCAGCTCTCGGCCGAAATGCAGTCCAAGCCGCGGGGTACCCTGTCGCGGCCGATGGTGCAGTCGGATGCACTGCGGATCGCCGAGATTTATCGGCGGTCAGGCCGCTACGACGTGCACGTCACGCCGGAAATCATCGAACGCTCGAATAACCGCGTCGATCTCGTCTTCACCGTCGACGAGGGAGCGAAGACCGGCATCAAGACCATCGAATTCACGGGCAACAACAGTTTCTCGGCGGCGCGCCTGAAGGACGTGATCAAGACCCATGAGACGAACTTCCTGAGCTTCCTCGGCAATGCCGACATCTACGACCCGGATCGGGTCGAGGCCGATCGTGACCTGATCCGCCGCTTCTACCTGAAGCACGGCTACGCGGACGTCCAGGTCGTGGCTGCACTCGCCGAGTATGATCCGAAGCGCAAGGGCTTTCAGGTGACGTTCAAGATCGATGAGGGGCAGCAGTACCGCGTCGCGACGGTCAGTTTCCGCTCGAACATAGCGGGCTTCGATCCGACGACGCTGCGTTCATTGTCGCGCGTCGGCGAAGGCTCGCTCTACAATGTCGAGGCGGTCGAGAAATCGGTCGAGGACATGCAGATCGAGGCGTCGCGCCGCGGCTACGCTTTCGCGGTGGTCCGTCCGGACGGCGCCCGGAATTTCGAGGCCCACACGGTGGGCATCGTGCTTCGCGTGGAGGAGGGGCCGCGCACCTATATCGAGCGGATCGACATTCGCGGCAACGGCCGCACCCGCGACTACGTGATCCGGCGCGAGTTCGATCTCTCCGAGGGCGATGCGTATAACCGTGCGCTGGTCGATCGCGCCGAGCGGCGGCTGAAGAATCTCGACTACTTCAAGACCGTCAAGATCACCACCGAGCCCGGCTCGACGAGCGATCGCGTGGTGTTGGTCGTCGACCTGGAGGAAAAGTCGACCGGCGACTTCTCGGTGTCGGGCGGTTATTCCACGACGGACGGCGCGCTCGCCGAAGTGAGTATCTCTGAACGCAATCTGCTCGGCCGTGGCCTGTTCGCCAAGGCGACGGTCAGCTACGGCCAGTACTCGCGCGGCCTGTCGCTGTCCTTTGTCGAGCCGTATTTGCTCGACTATCGCGTCGCGCTCGGGCTCGATGCGTATTACAAGGAGCAATTGCCGACGGACTACACGACCTATGGCGTGAAGACGATCGGGTTCTCGCCGCGGCTCGGCCTGGCCTTGCGCGAAGACCTGACCCTCCAGCTGCGATATTCGCTCTATCAGCAGGAAATCTCGCTCGATAGCGCCTACGCGAACTGCAACAACAATCCGGCCAACCCGTCGCTCGCGTTCAATCCGACACCCGCCTACATCCAGAGTGTGCTCGGCGGCGTCGATCCTACGAACTCGGTCTCGTCAGGGCTTTATGGATATGGCTGCTACGGCGACGGCGAATCGACCTTGCCGGTGCGCAAGGAGCTGGCCGCGGGGGCGACCTGGACCTCGCAGATCGGCTACACGCTGACCTACAACACCCTCGACAACAACAAGAACCCGACCGACGGCCTGCTGATCGACTTCAAGCAGGATTTTGCCGGCGTCGGCGGCGACGTGACATATCTGAAGAGCGCGGTCGACGCGAAATACTATACGCCGCTGGTGTCCGACCTGATCGGGCTGATCCACCTGCAGGGCGGCCTGCTCACCAAGGTCGGCGACAATGATCTGCGCATGCTGGACCATTTCCAGATGGGGCCGAATCTCGTACGCGGCTTTGCCACCAACGGCATCGGGCCGCGTGACATCACCTATGCGAGCCTTGGCGCAGTCGGGGATGCGCTCGGCGGCACCAAATATTGGGGCGCGTCGATGGAGCTGCAGATGCCGTTCTGGTTCCTGCCTTCCGAGGTTGGGTTGAAGGGGGCTGTCTATGCGGACGCCGGCTCGCTCTGGGGTTATGAAGGCCCGACGTCGTGGGCCGCCACCGGCGAGGTGAATACCGCTGCTTGCAAATGCGGCCTCCAATACGACGACGGGAACGTGGTGCGAACCTCGGTCGGTGTCGGCCTGATCTGGGCCTCGCCGTTCGGCCCGCTGCGCTTCGATTACGCCGTGCCGATCACGAAGGGCAAATACGACATCGTGCAGGAGTTCCGGTTCGGAGGCGGGACGTCATTCTGAGGTGACAATCGTCGTGCCTGCGGCGCGCGTCCTCGCCGGCGCCGACCTGTCGCGATACTTGCCATGCTGGCCTGCGGCTTGCGGTATCAGGCGAAGCGGGGCAGGCTGCTTCGGTTCATTTCCGATCCGAGGCAAGATCCATGTCACGCGTGTCAATCAAGATCAGGAACGACCTGCCGGGCGAGCTCAAGCCGCTGTGGGACAAGATGACCACTTATGGCGCGTTCGAGAACCAGGCCGGCGTCATGGCGCAGCGCCCGCCGATCTTCAAGCACATGTGGTCGCTGCTGGTCGATCTCGCCGACGAGGCGGTGGTCTCGAAGCGGCATCTCGAGCTCGCGCTGGTGACGGTGTCGCTGCTCAACAAGTGCGACTATTGCGTGTCGCACCATGCGCCCAAGCTCGCGATCCAGGGGGTCTCGGAGGCGGGTGCCGAACGGCTGCTCGACTATCAGGATCATCCCGAGCTCGATGCGCTCGACAAGCTCGTAGTCGAATATGCGATCGCCGTCACCAACAACTGGAACAAGACCCGCGACGAGATTTTCGCACGCCTGCGCGAACACTTCTCGGAAGCGCAGATCGTCGAGCTGACCTGGCGGATCGCGCTGTGCGGCGCCTTCAATCGCTTCAACGACATCCTGCAGCTCGATGTCGAGCAGGGCGTTCCGCATCGCGAGGCCGCGGAGTGACGGCCTGATCAGGCCTTTTAGGTAGGACGCAGCCGCCGAGCGTAGCCAGCACGAAATCGGCCCGCTCTGCGGGCGATGTCTTCAGCAGGCTGATGACGTTGTAGCCGAGCGTCGGCAGCGCCTCCATCAGACGCTGATACTCCGCCACCGCCATCTCGAAGCCGTGCCGTCGCTCCGCATCGGTGACGTAGATCTCGGGCCATGGCGGCGTCACGAACACGCGCCGGTCGTAGCGATGTGCGGAGCAGATCGGGTGCAGCACCGGCTCGCCCGTCAACGCCTCAAGGGCTGACGCCGCGTCGACGAGGCCGCGATCGAAGAACACCCATCCGGAATGGGCCTTGGCCATCTCGACATCTTGCAGTGCGACGTCAACGGCGCGACGCAGGAAGGCCGTTGTATCGACCCAGGGCAGGGCGTTGCCGCCGGACGCAAGCTCATCGGCGATGATGCGGCGGCCGGGCTCCTCGACGACCGGATAGCCGCGGGCGCGCAGTTCAGTGAGCAAGGTCGATTTTCCGCCGCCGGAGCAGCCGGAGATCAGGACGCAGCGGTTTTGCAAAGGGTGTCCTTTCATCAATCGTCACACCGCATGAACGAGCACGCCGCGAAGGCGGGTTGCCCGATAGGTCAGAAATGTTGGGGAGGAAGGCGCGCGGAAATGTCTCGACGCGCGGAGTGAGCATAGCCTCGAATGTGACGCAAATGGGGGCGCGCTTGACGAATTCTTCAGTGCCACGCCGATAAGATCGATCAAACTGGATGCTTCCTGTCTGAAGGAAAGACGCACATGGCATCACGCTCGATCATCTGCACGACGCTCGCGCTTCTGCTCTGCGGTGCGATGCTTCAGCCGGCGCGCGCTGCCGAACCCGGCGAACCGATCCGGGTCGGCGCGGTGCTGCCGTTTTCCGGTGGGGTCGAGCTCTACGGCCAGCAGGCGAAACTTGGGCTCGATCTCGCCGTCAGGGACATCAACGCGGCCGGCGGCATTCTCGGCCGACCGGTCGAGGTGATCTATGTCGACGACAAGACACGGCCGGGTTCGGCCGCCGAGGCGATGCGCTCGCTGGTCGAAAAGCAGGACGTGCTGGCGGTGGTCGGTCCGATCACCTCGCAAAACCTGAATGCGCTGGTGCCGATTGCCGAGAGCTCGAAGACGCCGCTGCTCTATGCCACCAATTACGAGGGCGGCAAATGCAGCCGCTATCTGTTTTCGTTCGGCGCGGTGCCGAACCAGGAGCTCGGCCAGCTGCTGCCCTACATGACCCGGACTTTCGGCAACACCTACTTCCTGCTCGGCGCCGACCGGGTCTGGCCGCATCAGATCTTCGGCATCGCGCAGCCTCTGATCGAGAAGCTCGGCGGCAAGGTGGTCGCGACGAAATACACGCTGGGGACCGAGACCGACTTTTCACCGCTGATCAAGGAGATCGCGGCGAGCAAGGCCAAGGTGCTGCTGTTCGCGCTGAAGGGCGACGGGATGGATTTCATCCGGCAGGCCGACGAGGCCGGGCTGTTGAAGGACATCACCGTCGCTTTCCTTGGATTGTCGGAAGTCGACCTCGGCATCTTCCGCGGCAAGGGGCAGAACATGGTGACCGTGGTGCCGGCGGTCGCGGCGAGCGAGGATCCTGCCGTCAAGGCGTTCGTCGCGAAGGCCCGCGCCGCCGCGGAGCCGGGTATCGCGGTGTCGAACTATGTGATGACGCATTACAACACGCTGATCGCGCTGAAGGCGGCGGCCGAGAAGGCCGGCAAGCTCGACAAGGAGGCCATCATCGACGCGATGGCGGGCCTCGCCATTCCGTCGCCGACCGGCCCTGTCACGCTCGGTCGGGATCATCACGCGGCGATGAGCATGTTCATCGCCAAGACGCTAGGTCCCGAGCTGGTGCAGGTCCACGCCCTCGGCGAGATCGCGCCGCAGCCGGGGTGCAGTTTGGCTGACCGCTGACCAGCCGGAATATCTCGGTAGCCGCGCTAGACGCCGTGCTCGCAAAAAAGTGAGCTGGAACGCTCGTCGCCTGTCGGTTCCAGCCCTGTCCGCTCGTCTTCCAGCCAGAACGAGCTGCATGGGAGTTCCGGAATGAGCAATTCGACCTATCGCTGGGTGATCGTCGCGGCCGGTGGCCTGCTCGGCTGCGTCGCGATCGGCGGCATGTTTTCGCTGCCGGTGTTCCTCCAGCCCATGGCGCGCGAGACCGGCTGGTCGGTGACCGGTATCTCCAGCGCGATGACGATCGGCTTCCTCGCGATGGCCTTCACCAGCATGATCTGGGGCACGCTGTCCGATCGCTTCGGGCCGCTCCCGGTGGTGCTGACCGGATCGGTCGTGCTGGCGGCAAGCCTCGCGCTGGCCAGCCAGGCGACATCGCTGCTGGCCTTTCAGTTCGTGTTCGGCGCGCTGGTCGGCGCGGCAACGGCGGCGATCTTCGCCCCGATGATGGCCTGCGTCACCGGCTGGTTCGACACCCATCGAAGCCTCGCCGTCTCGCTGGTGTCGGCCGGCATGGGCATGGCGCCGATGACGATGTCGCCGCTCGCGGCCTGGCTGATCTCCCACCACGACTGGCGTACCGCGATGTTGATCGTGTCGGGTGTGGTCGGCGCGATCATGATCCCGGTCTCGTTCCTGGTGCGCCGGCCGCCGGCGCTGCAGGGCGACCACGTTGAAGCGGTCTCCGAGAACGGCGAGCCGCCGATGTCGCTGGCGCAGGCGCTGCGCTCGCCGCAATTCATCATCCTGATCGCGACCAATTTCTTCTGCTGCGCCACCCATTCGGGCCCGATCATCCATACCGTGAGTTACGCGGTCACCTGCGGCATCCCGATGGTCGCCGCGGTGACGATCTACAGCGTCGAAGGGCTCGCCGGGATGGGCGGCCGCATCGCCTTCGGCCTGCTCGGCGACCGCTTCGGCGCCAAGCGCGTGCTGGTGCTTGGTCTGCTGGCGCAGGCGTTCGGCGCGCTCGGTTACGTCTTCGTGCGCGAGCTTGCCGCATTCTACGCGGTCGCCGCCATCTTCGGCTTCATCTATGCCGGCACCATGCCGCTCTATTCCGTGCTGATCCGCGAGAACTTCCCGCTGCGGATGATGGGCACCGTGATCGGCGGCACCGCGATGGCCGGCAGCCTCGGCATGGCGACCGGACCGCTCGCCGGCGGCCTGATCTACGACACCTTTGCGAGCTACACGTGGCTCTATGTCGGCTCCTGGGCCGTTGGCATCGGCGCCTTCCTGATCATGATGACCTTCCGCCCGATCCCGGCGGCGCGGCCCGTGGCGGTGCCGGCGCCGGCATGAGGTTTGACCTACGTCATGCAGCGCGCCGCTCGGACAGACGCAATGTTCTTGCCGAGCGGCGGGCAAAGGGGCAACGTTGCGGCGTCATTGCATCGGTCGGGCGTCCACGGCTGAATGCCATGATTGTTGGCACCACGCCAGACGCATGAGAGCCCACTATGTACCGTGATCTCCAATGGTCCCCGGCCGAAAAGAAGATTGCGCGCAAGGCCTATGATTCTGCGGTGGAGTGCGCACTCGCCAAGGTGATGGTCGAATTCAAGAGCAGGGCCGTTGCGGCAGCGACGCCGTCGGAGGTGTGGGAAGTTGGCGCCTATCTGCACCAGCAAAGGAGGGAGCTCGATGAGATGTTCGACTATCGATACTCGCAGCTCCCGCTTGTCTTCGCGCGGCTCATCCGAGAACAGCATCTCGACGAGGCGCTGCTCGCGGGTTTGTCGGACGAGAAGCGCCAGGTGATCCGCTCCATTCTTTCTCTGGCCGAAAGGTAATCGCAAATCGCTTCACGCGCGGCTGCGCTTCGGTCGCCGGATGGCACGCACCTTGTTATTGGCGGAGCCGCTTCCGCAGAAAAAGCGGTCGCCGCCGTCGGACTCCAATCCGGAGACGAACACGCCCTGCGGCATCTCCAGCTTTTCCATGACTTCACCGGTCTGCGGGTCAATGCGTCGCACGTCGCTTTCATCGCCTTCCCAGGTGCCGTGCCAGAGTTCGCCATCGACCCAGGAGACGCCGGTGACGAACCGGTTGCTTTCGATGGTGCGCAGAACCTTGCCGGTTTCCGGATCGATCTGAACGATGGTGCGATCGCGATACTGGCCGACCCACAGCGAGCCCTCGGCCCAGGCGAGGCCCGAGTCGCGGCCGCCGCCGGGCGAGGGGATGGTGGACACCACGCGCCCGCTGTTCGGCTCGATCTTCAGAATGCGGTCCTCGGCGATCTGATAGAGGTGCTTGCCGTCGAAGGCGGTGCCGGCATGGGCCGCGATATCGAGGGTGCGTGTGGTATTGCCGCTGTCGGGATCGAAGGCCACCAGGCGGTCGCCGGCCGCGAACCAGACCTGCTCGCCGTCGAAGCTGACGCCGCCGACGTTCTCGACGCCGTCGAAGGGACCGTATTCCCGGATGATCTCGGCCGTGGCCTTTTTCATGCTGCGCTCCTTTCGCCTGGAGTTTCGGTTCTGACTGAATCAGAATCGAATCTCCAGATTCCCTGACGCGTTTTCTTCACACGAAGCGATATCCGCTTCGCTCGAAAACGCTCCAATTGCGCCCCGATGCTAGCCGTTCGGCAGCGGCGCAGGGAGTAACAACGTCGTCGTGAATCCCGGTACCGGCGGCGTCATCCAGCGCCGGGCGCGGGCACGGCCGACCGACTGCACCTTGCCGGTGGCGGCCAATGTGTCGAGCGCACGCTGCACGGTGCGCTGGCTCGCCCCCAGCGCGACCGACAGCGCCGAGCTCGACCAGGCCTCGCCGTCAGCGAGAAAGGCCAGCACCGCCGCATGCTCCTCCTCGACCGGCAGCGCCAAAACGCTCACCTCGCGCCGGCCATGTGGTTCCAGCACAAAGCCGTCAGGCGTGGCGCTGAGATCGGCGAGCGGCCGCAGCGCGCGGCGCAGCCGTCCGATCTCGACGCGTAGCCGCGCCCGGTGCGATTCATCGGCGTGCTTGCCGCGAAACGCCCGCTGGATCAGCGTGCCGCGCGACACGTCCTGCGGCCACGCTTCGCCCAGCGCGCGGGCAAGCGCGAACAGCACCGGCCGTCGCGTCAGCGAGACCGTCGTGCCGATATCGCGCACGACATAGCGGCAGGCATCGACGACGAGCACTTTCGACGCCATCAGGGCCTCGACCTCCTCGAGCAGCAGCGGCCGCTCGCTGCCGCGCGCGATCAGACGCGCCGCGGGCGTGGCGAGCAGGCGCGCGGTGCTTTCGACCTCGGCTGCGAGCTCGGCGATGCCGGCGCGGCGCGCGGCTTCCCTCGCGCGGGCCAGTGCTTCGCGTGCCGGCTTGGTCCGCAGCCGCCGCATCGCGATTCCGGCGACGACCAGTTCATGGCCGACCCGCAGCGCCGGCGGGAACGGCGCCGGGTCGAGGCCGTCAAGCATGCGCTCGGCCGCATCGAGGCTCCCGATCAGCAGCAGGCGGCGGATTTCGAGATAGCCGGCGTGGGCGGCGTTGAGTGCATCGCCTCGTGCCGCGAGCGTTGCGCGTGCCGCGGCGAGGCTCTTGCCGGGAAAGGAAAGGTCGCGCGACACCAGCGCGATCTCGGCCTCCGCCACCACGCAGCGCGCCCGCGCGACGGCTTCGCGCGGGCCGAAGGCGCGGCCTGCGCGCCGCAGCAGCTCCTTGGCGCGGGCGAAATCGCCGAGCCGGGCCATCGCGATGCCGCGCAGCGCCAGCGCCGGCGCATCGTCGCGCAGGGCCACCCGTTTCAGTGCGCCGAGGGGATCACCCGCCGCGAGCGCGCGCGCCGCAGCTATGATCAGCGAGTCCATTCGAATCCCGACACACTTGTCACTCTCACCCTCCGAGGCCCGGTCCTAACCTAGCACATGACAACATGGATCATCTCCAGAGAGATCGAACGATGACCGGTATTGAAACACGAGAAGATTGGGTGAGGGGGCGGCTCAGTGGACGCGGGCCCATCGTGGCGCGCTTTCTGTCGCTGGCGGCGGCGCCGACCTTCGCCGTGATGGCGCTGATTGCCGCGATGGCGCCGGCCGACATGATCTGCGGCGCGATGCAGGGGCCGCTGTCATTGCAGGGCATGGTCCCGATGTACGCGCTGATGAGCGCATTTCATCTGGCGCCATGGCTGCGCCTGTTCAGATGACCGGCTCAAGTCTCCGGCAAAGTGAAGACCGCGCATGGCCGCGCGATGCCGCGCAATTCATGACTGCCGAGCGCGACCAGCGGCGTCTCGGTCTCGGCGGCGAGGGCGCCCGAAACCAGCACGGTCTGCTCGAGCGGCTTGCAGAGCCCTTCGAGCCGGCTCACCAGATTGACCGCGGCACCGATCGCGGTGAAGTCGAGGCGGTCGGCGGCGCCGATATTGCCCCAGTGCACCTCGCCGAGATGCAGCGCCGCGCCGAATGGCAACGGCGGCAAGCCCTGCTTGCGTCGCTCTGCATCGAGATGCGCCATGCCGACGCGCGCCGCCGACACCGCGCGCAATGCAGCCTCGGATGCGCTGCGCGCGCTGGTCGTGACCGGAAAGATCGCAAGCAGGCCGTCGCCGATGAATTTCAACACCTCGCCGCCGAAGGCGTGGATGGCGCCCGCGATGCGGTCGAACCAGGCATCGAGCGCCGCGATCACCTCGGCAGGCGGATAGCTTTCCGACAGGGCGGTGAAGCCGCGGAGGTCGGCGAACAGCAGCGCCGCCCGGATGGTTTCGCCGGTATTGCGCCGCAATGGCGATGCCAGCACGCGCGCCGCGCTGCGCCGGCCGAGATACGCCTCCAGCGCCGCCGTCAGTGTCGCGCGCGCCGCCAGCGCGGCGAGCGGCGCGGCCATGAACCGCGCCGCCTCGCGCAATTGATCCGCTTCGGCAGGTGTGAAGGCGCGTGTCCCGATCCAGCCGAGGGTCGGGCCATCCGGCCGCGTTCCAATCGTGCCCTCGTGGATCGGGCCGGACGCGAGAGTTCCGAGCCAGCGCCGGCCGGCGTCGCCGGATCCCACCATATCGGGCATCGCAAAGGGTTGTTCCGGCGCGAATCCGAGCGCTTCGATGACCTCGCCATTGTCGGCACGCCACAGCCAGGTTCGTCTTGCAATCAGGGGGTGCGGAACCTCGAGCGTCAGAGCGCCGCCGGCAAGCGGCAGGCCATCCGTGATAAGGTGGCTACCGAGGTCCGCCAACAACCGGTTGGCGCCCGCGGTCTCAGCGGCGGCGTCGACCAGCCAGCTCAACGTCGAGGTCAATTGCATCACGCCATCATGGGGTTGACGCACCACTTTTGTCACGAATTATCCCGAGCACCGACTGTCAATGGAGCATGGATCGATGACTGAAGCCTTCATCGTTCAACGCGAGATCCAGATCGCAGCCCCGGCTGCAACCGTGTTCGCCTTCCTGACCGATCCGCAGAAGATCGTGAGCTGGATGGGGCTGGAAGCCGCGACCGAGACGCATCCCGGGGGCCTCTACTTCCTCAAGGGGCTCGGCAGCGATCGCAGCCGCGCCGCGCGCGGTGCGTTCCGCGAGGTCGTGCCGGTGCATCGTCTCGCCTACAGCTTCGGCTGGGAGGGCAGCGAGGAAGTGCCGCCGGGCTCGAGCCTGATCGAGATCGACCTGATGGAGCAGGACAACGGCACGCTGCTCCGCATGACCCATAGCGGCCTGCCGAACGCCGCGCAGTGCGAGAGCCACGACAAGGGTTGGGCGCACTATATGAGCCGGCTCTCGCACGCGGCCGCCGGTCGGGATCCCGGCCCCGACCACGGTCCCGCCAATCGCCATTGACGTCGCGTCATGTCGGCCATTTCGAGCCGAGGATGATCGAGCAGAAGTTCATCCTGGTGTAGTTCATGTTCTTCAGCGCCAGCACGTCGGCCTTGACGTTGCCGAAGGTCGTCAGCGGCTTGTTGATGGTGCCGGCGGCGAAATGATCGATGATGTTCTCCTTGAAGTTCGCCTCGCGCGGATGGTGCGCGCAGACATGGTCGCGGTGCTCGTGCGAGAAATCGTCATAGGCGATGCCGAGCACGTCCATCTCGACGCCGGCGGTGACCAGCGCAATGGTCGGACGCATATGCTCGGGGAGACCGGGCGTGGTGTGCAGGGCGATTGAGGTCCAGACGTCCTCGATGTCGCGCTCCGGAACGCCGTAGCCCTTGAGGAAGTCGCGCGCGGCGTTGGCGCCGTCGACCTCGAAGCGCAGATCGGGGCTCGCATGAGCGGCGGTGAGGCCCATGTCGTGAAACAAGGCGCCGATATAGAGCAACTCGGGGTCGAATTTCAGCTTGCGGCGGTTGCCGGTCAGCGCGCCCCAGAAGAACACGCGGCGGCTGTGATTGTAGAGCAGGTCGTCCTCGGTATCGCGCACCAGTTGGGTGGCGGCGCGGGCCATCGCGCTGTCGGGTACGCGGATGCCGGCGATGATCTCGGTCATTTCAAGACGCTCCTCGATGTGGCAAGACGATGCCGTGGCGTGCGAACACGCGAGCCCGGCGCTTGTCTCTGCGGTGTGTGCGGATCGCCGGATGGCGCGATCCGTGGGGTGTTTGTCGTCCGTTTTGACCCGATCCCGCAACGATCGCGCGCCGCCGGATCGGGCCAACCAGACGTCGTTTCGCGCCAGCGGGCAGGGAGAAGGTATGGCGGTTCAGAGGGTCGCGATCGCGATTCACGAAGGGGTTCAGGCGCTCGATGTCGCGGGTCCCGTCGATGTGTTCGCGGAGACGAACGGCTTTGTGCCGGCGGGCGATGGCTATGAGACCGTGCTGGTCGGGGCCGGCTGCGAACCGCTGCGCGCATCGAACGGCATGAAGATATCGGCCGATCTCAGCTTCGCCGAGGCACAGGAGAGGTTCGATATCCTGCTCGTCGCCGGCGGGCCGGCATTGCCCGACGCCGCGCCGGATCCCGAACTGACACAGTGGCTGCGTGGGGCGCCCGCGCGCGCCGAGCTCTACGGTTCGATCTGCACCGGCGCCTTCGCGCTCGGCCATGCCGGGCTGCTCGACGGCCACAAGGTGACGACGCATTGGCAGAATGCGCAGCGGCTGGCGGCGCGCTTTCCAGCGGCCGAGGTGATCTTCGACCGCATCTACATTCGCGACGGACATCTGATGACCTCGGCCGGCGTGACCGCGGGGATCGATCTCGGCCTCGCGCTGGTCGCCGAGCGGCACGGGCCGCAGGTTGCGGTCGCGGTGGCCAAGCGGCTGGTCGTGGTGGCGCAGCGCCAGGGCGGGCAGTCGCAATTCAGTCCCTATCTCACCGCGCCGGTCGATGAGGATTCGCCGATTGCGCGCGCGCAGGCGCATGTGATGCAGCATGTCGGCGAGCGCCACACGCTGCTGTCGCTGGCGGAGGCCGTCGGCATGAGCGTGCGCAATTTCGGCCGCGCCTTTGCGCAGGAGACCGGCATCACGCCGCACGAATTCGTCGAGCGAGCGCGGGTCGACGCCGCGCGCCGGCTGCTCGAGGGCTCAGACCGGCCGCTGAAGGCGGTGGCCTTCGACTGCGGCTTCGGCTCGGCCGACCGGATGCGGATCGTGTTCAGCGAGCGGCTCGGCGTGTCCCCCGCGCAGTACCGCGCGAGTTTTCGCAAATTGTGACGCCGTTCATGACGCGGAACATGCCGCCAGCGTAGGATGGAGATTGCCGTTGTCAGCTACACATCTTCCCCCGCGAGGCCGCCATGGACGCGCTCACGCTCTTCATCATCCGTCACGCCGAAAAGCCTGATGATGGCTGGCCGGGGCCCGGCTTCACCGCGGACGGTGTGTCCGATACCGAGTCGCTTGTCCTCCGCGGCTGGCAGCGCGCCGGCGCTTGGGCTGCATTGTTTGGCACCGACCTCGCCAAGGGCGACTATGCCAAGCCTGACGCGATCTATGCCGCAACTCCCGGCACCACGCCCAACCGGGGCCCGAGCAGCCGTCCCGCCGAGACGATCTCGGCGCTGGCGGCGCGTCTTGGCGCGACGCCCAACGAAGATTTCGGCAAAGGTCATGAACCGGCGCTGATCAAGGCGCTGCTGGCGCTCAATGGCGTCGTGCTGCTGTGCTGGGAGCACAAGGCTATCATCGCCGACGTCCTTCCGTTGATACCAGTCAGCAGGGGCAAGCCGCCCACCAAATGGGACGCCAGCCGGTTCGACGTCGTGCTGCGCTTCCATCGCGCCAAGGGCGAAGACAAGTTCACCTTCAAGGAGCTGTTTCCGAAATTGCTGTCGGGCGATTCCGACAAGCCGCTGGACGGCTGAATAGCGTCGCAGCTTGGCCGATCAGTCGAGCCCGAGCGCCTTGCGCGACTTCCGCGTGAGCTTTCCGGCGATCAGCGCATGCGCCTGGTCGAGATAGGCCTTGAGCTCGGCGTCGGGCAGGGCGTCGTTCGCCAACAGCTGCACCCATTTGGCGCGCGCCAGATACGGCGCCGGCCGCGCGAGGCCCTGCTCGATCAGCAACTCGTAGGCCATGTTCGAGGTCTTGAACATGAAGCCGCCGGTGCTCTCGATGTAGCCGCCGGCCAGCGCGAACATCTTGCCGCCGACCTTGAACACCGACGTGCCCTCCCATTGCACCACCTTGGTGGCGGCGGGCAGGCGCAGGCAATGGGTTTCGAAGGTTTTTGGGCGCATGGATCACGGGGTTGAGTGGAATGTTCACCGTCAACGTCGCATATTTGCGACATGGGCAGTACCCTTCCGAATTGGCTTAGGAACGTCAGCACAGCGCGCGTCGTGACGTATGGCGTTGTACTTCTGATGGCGGCGCTCTTCCTCTACGGCCTCATCAGATTCCCTGATGCTCCGCTGCACCTGTGCGCCAGCGGATATTGTGGAAAGCAGGGCCAACCACATACGCTCGCCGAGTACAGCGACTTCAAGGTCTGGGAGCGAACGCTGTTCATCTGTTGGCCGATCGGAATGGTCGCCCTGTTTCTCCTCCAACGTTGGACGAGGGGCGGCAAATGACCCCTCAGGAACCCTAAAGCCCCAAAGCTGCTCCCCGAGCTGCCGACCGGCCGGCGGCGGGCCACTCACGAAAATGTGGGTTGCCGCCGCTCCATCTGTAGATATATCGTAAGATATGTTTTTAGTAAGGAATGAACAAATGAGACGATCGATGTTTCGCGACCGGGACGACAACGGATTCCGGTTTGGGTTCTTCGCCATGGGCCGGCACGGCAGGGGCGGCCACCGCTTTGGCCGCGGCGGCCATGGCTTCTTCGGGCGGGGTGGCGGCGGTGACTTTCCGGGATCGCGGCGGCTTTCGTCGCAGGATCTGCAACTGGTCATCCTCGCGCTGCTCGGCGAGCAGCCGGCACACGGCTACGAGCTGATCAAGCGGATCGAGGAACGGTCGGACGGCTTCTACAGCCCGAGCCCGGGCGTGATCTATCCGGCGCTGACATTCCTCGAGGAGATCGGCCATGCCAGCGTCACCCAGGACGCGGCACGCAAGCTCTACAGCATCACCGAGCAGGGCAGGGCATATCTCGGCGAGAACCGCGCGACCGCAGACACCATTCTCGAGGCGCTGTCGCGGATCGGCCGCCGCATGGAGGAGGTGCGCGAAGCCTTCGCCGGCGTGAGCGATCTCGATGGCGAAGCGTCCGACGAGGTGCACCGCGCCCGTCACGCGCTGAAGAGCGCACTGCGCCAGAAGCGCGGCTGCGATGCCACCGAGGCGCGGCGGATCGCAAAGATCCTCGACCGCGCGGCCGCTGAGATCCTGCAGCAATGACGCAGTCGCAAAGGAGACCCTTCATGTACAACGCCGAACCGCACAGCGCGATCCGTGATGCGCGCGTCACGGCCGTCATCGAGCGCCTGCAAGCCGCCCGCCGGGCGCCGGTGCGCGGCAACCCGATGCAGAGCGGCAGCCGCGACCCGCACGACTATGCCGAGCAGGGATTCTCGATCCACCCGGAGCAGGGCGAGCTGATCTATCTGTTGTGCCGCGGCCTGCGCGCCCGGCGCGTCGCTGAGTTCGCGACCTCGGTCGGAATGTCGACGCTCTATTTCGCCGCCGCGATGCGCGACAATGGCGGTGGCACCGTGATCGGATCGGAGATCGTGCCGGCCAAGGTCGCAGCGGCGAAGCGCAATCTCGCGGAGGCCGGCCTTGCCGATTACGCCGACATCCGCGAGGGCGATGCGCGCAAGACGCTGCGCGATCTCGGTGGTCCCGTCGACTTCATCCTGATCGACGGGTGGCCAGGCAACAAGGGGCCGACGTTGGCGCGCCAGGTGATCGAGATCGTCGCGCCGCAGCTTCGCGTCGGCGGCTACGTCATGAACGACAATGCCGAGGCGGATTTCCTGGAGTTCGTGCGCGATCCCAACAACGGCTTCGTGTCGATCACGCTGCCGCTCAAGGGGGGCACCGAGCTCTGCCTGAAGGTGGCGTAGCGGGTTTCACCTGCTGGCGTGATTGTGAGCCACAACCACAACACGCCATGCTGGATTTTGCCGGCGCTTCTTGCTCTGTTCGAGGAAAATCAGGAGCGAAGCGCCGCATGTCCGAAGCCCTGCCGATTCATCCGCTCGATCGCCCAATCTGGAGCGCGCTGACCACGAGACAACGCGAACTGGCGGAAGGCGACGCCGACGCGCGCCGCTTTCCGCTCGCGATCGCACCCTTCGCCGACATGGTCGACATGTCGCCAAAGAGCTTTGCCGCGCTCGGAGCGCTGCTGTCGGGACCTGAGATCGCGGTGCTGTTCACGCCCGATCCTGTCCCGGTGCCGCCGGAGTTCAAGGTGCTGCTGGCCGAGACCGGCGAGCAGATGATCGGCACGCCCGCTGACCATTCGGTGCCCGGCGTCGAGATCGTCACGCTCGGCGCTGCCGACGTTCCTGCGATGATGACGTTGACCGAGCTGACAAAGCCCGGACCGTTCAGTGCGCGAACGCATGAGCTCGGCAGCTTTTTCGGCATCCGCATCGATGGCGAACTGGTCGCGATGACCGGCGAACGGATGAAGCCGGGGAACTACACCGAGATGACCGCCGTCTGCGTGCATCCGGAGCATCGCGGCCGCGGCTACGCGCAGGCACTGCTGTCGGCGGTTGCCCGCCAGATCGTGGCGCGCGGCGAAATTCCATTCCTGCACGTCTTCACCAGCAACGTCTCGGCGATCGCGCTCTATCGCCGCCAGGGCATGGAGATCCGCCGCCGCCTGCACATCACGGTATTGCAGAAACAGGGATAGGGATGCTCGGCAAACTGGGTTGAGGGAAATCCCTCATTCCTCATCGCCGATCTCGTGCTTACCTTTGCCGGATCGCAACACGATGAGAGAGGATATCTCGATGTCCGAGCAATCCCAGGACAAGCGTCCGGTAGCCGATCCGGCGGAGAACAACGCTTTCTTTCCGTCACCTTACTCGCTTGGGCAATTCACCTCGGCCAAGTCGGATCTCTCCGGCGCGGATTATCCCAACGCCTACAGGGGTGGCCGCTGGAAAATTCTGATGATCGCCGCGGACGAGCGCTATCTGCTGTTGCAGAACGGCACGATGTTCTCGACCGGCAACCATCCCGTCGAGACCTTGTTGCCGATGTATCACCTCGACAAGGCGGGCTTCGAATTCGACATCGCGACCGTGTCGGGTAATCCGGTCAAATTCGAGCTCTGGGCGTTTCCGAAGGAGGACGACGCGGTCAAGAGCATCTACCAGAAATATCTCGGCAGGCTGAAGCAGCCGCTGAAGCTCTCCGACGTGATCGAAAAAAAGCTCGGCAAGGATTCCGACTATATCGCGGTGTTCATTCCCGGCGGCCATGGTGCGCTGATCGGCTTGCCCGAAAGCACCGACGTGAAGGCCGCGCTGAAATGGGCGCTCGACAACGACAAGCACATCATCTCGCTTTGCCATGGCCCGGCGGCGCTGCTGGCGTCCGCGGTCGGCGAAGCCAAGGGCAACTATCCCTTCAAGGGCTACAAGATCTGTGCATTTCCCGACGCCATCGATCGGACGACGCCTGATATCGGCTACATGCCGGGCGCGCTGACCTGGGCCTTCGGCGAACAGTTGCAGGCGCTCGGCGTCGAGATCCTGAACAAGGACATCACCGGCAAGACCCATCAGGATCGCAAGCTGATCACCGGTGACAGCCCGTTCGCCGCCAACAATGTCGGCAAGGCGGCCGCAAAGGCTCTGCTCGATACGCTCGGCGGGCGCTGAGCGGTCGGCGGCTCGACCTCCGGGCGGCGCGAACCTCGCCGCGCCTCCGGCGGCGGGCCAATGTCGCGCGCCTTGCAGGCCGACCTCGCTTGAGGGAAAATCCTCAACGCGCTGGGCCGCGCCTCCGGCCTCCCGCAAGACACGATGGCACCGCATGGACCGCTACATCGAAGCCGTGGTTGCGATCGAGGGTAGCGGAAGTTTGCCCGCGATCCAGGCGGCAGTGCGGTCTGCGAGCGTTCCGCTCGGCTACGACCGGTTCGTGATGTTCTCGGCGTCGCCGGCACGTGATGACCTGGTTGACCGGATCTACTGGGTCGAAGGCGACTGGTTCGGAAGGGGCGTGACGGTCGATGCCGAAACCTATGTCCGGCATTGCCCGGTGACGCGCAATTTTCTCAATGTGGACGAGGCGTTTTTCTGGACCAAGGTGATGTCGGCGCGCGGAGAGAAGTACCGTGTGGTGCGCACGCCGCGCGGGCCCGGTTTCCATGGACTGCAGGTTCCGGTGTTCGGGCGCACCGGCCTTGAGGGCGCGATGAGCTTCGCCGGCACGCGGATCGATGCGTCGCCGCGGACCCGTGCGGCGCTGACGATGATCGGCGCAGCCGCCTTCCGCGCCGCCCGCGGGCTGATGGAAGCGCACGAGCCGAACGGTGCGTCGAGCCTGTCGCCGCGCGAGCGCGAGGTGCTGCGCTGGATTTCGGCGGGACGGCGCCAGGCCGACATCGCGGCATCGCTCGGCCTGTCGGAACGTACGGTCGAGAACCATTTGCGGCGTGCGCGGCTTCGGCTCGGCGTCGCCACGACCGCGCAAGCCATCCGGCTCGCGATCCGCAGCGGCGAGATCGAGGACTGAGGCGCTTGCGGACGGCCGCCACAGAGCCCGGCGAGCGATCGCTGCGGCTCAGTGTCTCTTCGCCGTCTTCGCCCTGACCTTCGGCGTATGCGTTCCCGCAGCGATCCGCGTCAACGCGTCCGCGAACGCGCGTGCGGCGGGACCGAGCGGTTCATCGAGCCGGTGGGCGAGATAGGCCTCCATTGCAAGCGCGGCGTTGCGGCCGAGCGCGCCGGTTTCGACCCGCACAAGGCGGCGCTCCTTCAGGTCGCGCGCCACCTGCCAGAGCGGCAGGCGGCCCCAGCCGAGCCCGGCCAGGATCATGGCGTGCTTGGTGTCCTGATTGCTCACCCTGCAAATCTGCGGCGAGAGCACGCCGAAGCTGCGGCCCTCCGACAGCAGGGTCGGATCCGACAGCACGATCTGCAGATGATCGGCGAGATCCGCCACGCTCTTGCGGCCGCGGCGCGCGAGCGGATGGCTGGCGGAGGCGACGGCGACGATCTGCACCGCGCAGACCGCATCGAGCGCGAGGCGGGGATCGCGAAAATCCTCACCGACCGTGACCGCGAGCGCGCTGTGCCGCTCGGTCAAGCCGGTGATCGGACCGCCCATCGGTTCGACCGCGAGCCGCACGCTGACGGACGGATAGGCCGCCCGCATTTCCGTCAGCGCCGCGCCGACGGCGGCGATCGGAAACAGCGTATCGACGACGAGCGAGAGTTCCGATTCCACCCCTTCGCCCAGGCCGCGCGCTCGCGCCCGCATCGCGTCGACGCGGAGCAGCAGGTCGCGCGCGTTGCCCAGCAGTGCCTTGCCTTCGGCCGTCAGCGCCGGGCGATGGCTGGAGCGGTCGAACAGTGTGAGGCCGAGCTCGGCCTCGAGGTTGGCGATGGCATGGCTGACCGCGGATTGCACCCGCGCCAGCTTGGCCGCGGCGGCGCGAAAGCTGCCGCTCTCGGCGATGGCGACAAAGGTGCGGATCTGATCGAGCGTGAGGTTATCGAGCATGATCTATGAAATCGATCAATTGGATGCAAAACATATCACTCCTGTCGATGGTCGGGAAACGCTATCTCTATGCCCTGAGCCAGGGGCGGAGTGGACGCATGACGATCGAGACGGCCGTGATGCAGCAGAGCGAGGCGAAACGATGGGCCACGGTCGCCATCGTGATCGGTTGCGGTATCGGCGCGGCGCTGCAGGTCGGCAAGGTTCCGATTGCCGCCTCGATGCTGCAACAGAGCCTCGGCATCGACCTTGCCACGGTCGGAACGATCGCCGGCATCTTTGCGGTCCTGGGGCTTGTCGGCAGCGTGCCGGCGGGCGTGGTGATCGCCGCGGTTGGCGCGCGCAGGGTGCTGCTGTGCGGCCTTGCGGCCATCACGCTGGGGGCGGCCTCGGGCGCGCTCGCGCCACAGCTCGCGGTGCTATTGGCATCGCGCCTGCTGGAAGGGCTCGGCTTCCTGCTGGTGATGGTCGCGGCTCCTGCGTTGCTCGATCGTGTCGTCGATGTCAGCGCGCGTGACGTCACCATGGCGGTGTGGAGCTGCGTGATGCCGTTCGGGATCGCGCTGGCGCTGGTCGCCGGCCCGATCTTCGATGGCTGGCGCGCGATCTGGTGGGCCAGCGCTGCCTTTGTCGCTGTGCTGTTGATCCTTGCGAGCCTCATCGCGCCTGAAGTGGCATCGCGGACCGGCGCGGCGCGGAGTGGTCTGATGCAGGAAGCCACCGCGCTGGCGCGGCGCCGCACCCCGGCGCTTCTGATGGTGCTGTTTGCGCTCTACAGCCTGATGTTCTTTGCGTTGTTCAGCTTCCTGCCGATCCTGTTGTCCGAGCGGCTCGGCGTGTCCAGCCAAGGCGCCGGCGCGCTCAGTGCGTTGGCCGCGGCCGGCAACGTCGTGGGCAATCTCGCCGCCGGTCATCTGCTTGCGCGCGGCGTCAGCCGCAACCTGCTGATCGCCGTGGCGGCATTCGTGATGGGCGCGTCCGCGCTCGGAATCTTCCTGCCGGCGCTCGGCGGGTGGGGGGCATTCTGGCTGTGCCTCTTGTTCTCCGCGATCGGCGGCCTGATCCCGGCGACGTTGCTTGCAACCGCACCCGCCGCGGCGCGATCGGCGGCGATGGTGCCGGTGATGATGGGCCTGCTGATGACGGGCAGCAATTTCGGCCAGGTCACCGGTCCGATCGCGGTCGGCGCTGTGGTCTCGGCATGGGGCTGGGGCGCGGCTTGCGCGATGGTGGTGGCCGCGGCGATCCTTGCCGGTCTCGCGGCGTGGATGTTGGCGCGCGGCGATCACAAGCGCGTAAGCGAGGCGACGGACCCGGCTTGACGCCGCGCGCGCAGGGGCCGAAGGAGTGAAGGTCTCTCACGCCAACGACAATAGGAACCTTCATGACACGCGTGCGCTGTATCACCGAAATGGGCATGGGCGTCGACGTCCACGGCCGCGACGCCACCAAGGCCGCCAAGCGGGCCGTCTCGGATGCCATCCGCCATTCCAGCCTCGGCTTCTTCCGCATGCTCGGCAAGACCGCCAACGACATGTTCGTCGACGTCACGATCGCCGTGCCGAATCCCGAAGACGTCGATACCGCAGCGGTCGCGAAGGAATTGCCCTATGGCACCAAGACCGTGAAGGCGATCGCGGGCGGGCTCGAGATTCCGTCCGATCTCGGCAACGACCCGATCCTGATCGCGAACGCTGCCGTCATTGTCAGCTTCGACGACGGCAAGTGACGCAAGCGCGTCGGGCGACCGGCATGCGTGCGCTATTCGGCGCCTCTGAAATAGTCGGGCTTGCCGGTCGTCCAGGTCTCGCCCCAATGCTGGCCGCCGCCATCGACGGTCAGTGTCTCGCCGGTGATGAACTTGCCGGAGGGCGCGGCGAGGTAGACGGCTGCCTCCGCAATGTCCCAGGGCGTGCCCGGTCGCATCATCGGATTGGAGCGCGGATAGGCGGCGCGCGCCGCTTCGCTGTAGACGTTCCAGCCCTCGGTCTCGATCGCGCCGGGCGCGATGCAGTTGATGCGGATGTCGAGCGGCGCCCATTCGACCGCGAGCGCGCGCGACAGGCCGATCACACCGGAGCGTGCCGCGATCGAGTGCGCAATGCCGTAGAGGCCGTGCGTCGTGACTACCACGATATTGACGATGCTGCCGGGATGCTTGCGGTCGCGCCAGCGCTGCGCCGCGGCCTGCATCATGTACCAGGTGCCGTTGAGGTTGGTGTTGATGACCGCATTCCAGCCCTTGATCGAGACGTCGATCGCGGGTTGCGGGAACTGGCCGCCGGCGCTGTTGACGAGATGATCGACACGGCCGTGCTCGGTCCACAGCGCCTCGAACATCGCATTGACCGCGTCGGGATCCTTGATGTCGGCGACATGCGCGGACGCCTTGAGCCCGCGATGGCCGAGATGATCGACCAGTGCGTCGAGCCTGTCGGCATTGCGGCCGGCGACCACGACATGCGCGCCGAGCCGGGCGAACAGCCACGCGATGGCGCGGCCGATACCGCCTGCGCCGCCGGACACCACGACCACCTGACCGGCGAGCGCATCGGCCGCGAACACGGTCGGGTGCGTTGCGAGTTCGTCGTCGGAGAGGCCAAGCGTTGCGCTCGTTGTTGCGCCTGTCTGTTGATCGTTCATGGCCGGTTGCAGACCTTGCGGCTTTCACTGAGCTCCGTACATTAGCCATCCAACAACAACCATGCAAAGAATGTCGACATGACCGACTTGTCTGCCTTTCCCATCACAAAACGCTGGCCCGCCCAGCATCCGGACCGCCTGCAGCTCTATTCGCTGCCGACGCCGAACGGCGTGAAAGTCTCGATCATGCTCGAGGAGATCGGGTTGCCCTACGAGGTCCATCTCGTCGACTTCAACAAAGATGCCCAGAAGACGCCGGAGTTCCTGTCGCTGAACCCGAACGGCAAGATCCCGGCGATCCTCGATCCCAACGGTCCGGGCGGCAAGCCGCTGCCATTGTTCGAATCCGGCGCCATCCTGCAATATCTCGCCGACAAGACCGGCAAGCTGTTGCCGGCGGACGTCGCGCGCCGCTATCAGGCCATCCAGTGGGTGCATTTCCAGATGGGCGGCATCGGACCGATGTTTGGCCAGGTCGGGTTCTTCCACAAATTCGCCGGCAAGGATTACGAGGACAAGCGGCCGCTGCAGCGCTACGTCGCCGAGTCCAAGCGCCTGCTCGGCGTGATGGAGACGCATCTCGCCGGACGGCAGTGGTTCATGGACGATGAATACAGCATCGCCGACATCTCGATGCTCGGCTGGGTGCGCAACCTGATCGGCTTCTACGGCGCGCGCGAGCTCGTCGAATTCGACCAGTTCACGCAGGTCGCGGCCTGGCTGGAGCGCGGTCTCAAGCGGCCGGCGGTGGAGCGCGGCTTGAATATTCCGAAGCGTCCCTAACGCGCCGACGTCAGCAGCTCATAGACGACGGGATTGTCGGCACAGGCGGCAAAGCCACACTCGAGCAGGGTGGAGAGCACATTCAGCGCCGTCAGCCCGACCACCAGCCACACCGCACCTTGCGCGAACCTGCCGGGCGAGTTGCCCGGCGCCGCGCGGTGCTCGAACTGGCGGTCGAACAGCAGCATCGCCGCGAGCAGCACGATCGCGGCGACAAAGCCGATCAGCGCCCACGTATAGTAGTGATAGCCGAGCAGCGCCGAACCGTAACCGGCATCGCCGGGGAGGATGTGCAGCAGCACCTGCCGGGTCGAGACCGTGGCGCCGAGGACGGCCGTCAGCAGCGACAACGCATAATGACTCGGCCGCGGCCCGAAGCGGATATTGAGGATCGGCCCGATCGCCAGCAGGGCGAACAGGATGCGCTGCAACAGACAGAGCGGGCAGGGTAGTTCGTGGAGCAGCAGCTGCGCGGCAAAGGCGGCGGCCAGTACCAGCGCCAGCCCATAGAGCGCGACGGCATTGAGGGTGACGGCCTGCGTGTCGTTCATGGCTGGCCTCAGAACGACAAGGTGAGACGGTCGGTGGCGTGGTGCAGCAAGGTCGCGGCGCAGGCGATCAGGATCACCGCGAACAGGCCGATCGCGACGGGGCGTCGGCTACGCCAGGCCACCAGCATGGCGATGGTGATGGCGAGAAACAATGCAGTGAATTCCATTCCCAGCCTCCCGATGCGAGCCGGCCGCAGTCTATGACAGATTCGTGTGCGCTCGCGACGCCACGAATGGGCATTGTCGCTTGCGCGCGGCTCCGCCAAGATGGCATCACCAGTTGAGTTCATCCTAGCCGGGGCATCTCATGACCACAGCCGCGATCAAGCCCGTTGCCCGTCCCCATCATCAGCCCTGGTACAAGATCCTCTACGTCCAGGTGCTGATCGCGATCGTGGCAGGTGTCCTGATCGGATATTTCTATCCGAATCTCGGCAAGGAATTGAAGCCGCTGGGCGACGGCTTCATCGCGCTGATCAAGATGATGATCGCGCCGGTCATCTTCTGCACCGTGGTGCACGGCATCTCCTCGATGGGAGATCTCAAGCGCGTCGGCCGGGTCGGGTTGAAGACGCTGATCTATTTCGAGGCGGTGTCGACGGTGGCGCTTGCGGTCGGCCTTCTGGTCGGCGAGCTGCTGCAGCCCGGCCACGGCTTCAACATCGATCCTTCCACGATCGATCCGAAATCGGTCTCCAACTACGTCACGCAGGCCAAAGAGCAGGGCATCGTCGCCCATCTGATGGCGATCATTCCGGACAGCTATCTCGGCGCGGTCGCGCGCGGCGACCTGTTGCAGGTGCTGCTGATCTCGATCCTCTCGGGCTTCGCCATCGCTCTCATGGGCAAGGTCGGCGAGCCGATTGCGTCCGCGATCGACACGGCCGCCAAGATGTTCTTCGGCATCATCCGGATCATCGTCCGCGTCGCGCCGCTCGGCGCATTCGGCGCGATGGCCTTCACGGTCGGCGCCTACGGCCTCGGCTCGCTGTTGAATCTGGCGGCGCTGATCGCGACCTTCTATCTCACCAGCATCCTGTTCGTGCTGATCGTGCTGGGCGCCATCGCACGGCTCGCCGGCTTCTCGATCATCCGCTTCATCGCCTATATCAAGGACGAGCTCCTGATCGTGCTCGGCACATCGTCGTCGGAGACGGTGCTGCCGCAGATGATCCAGAAGATGGAGCATCTCGGCGCCTCGCGCTCGGTGGTCGGCCTCGTGGTGCCGACCGGCTACAGCTTCAATCTCGACGGCACCAACATCTACATGACGCTGGCGACGCTGTTCCTGGCGCAGGCCACCAACACGCATCTGACGATCTGGCAGGAGCTCGGCATTCTGGGCATCGCCATGATCACCTCGAAGGGCGCTTCCGGCGTCACCGGCGCGGGCTTCATCACGCTGGCCGCGACGCTGTCGATCGTGCCCGACATTCCGATCCAGTCGATCGCGATCCTGGTCGGCATCGACAAGTTCATGAGCGAGTGCCGCGCGCTCACCAACCTGATCGGCAACGGCGTCGCCTGCGTCGTGATCAGCCTGTCGGAAGGCGAGCTCGACAAGCAGGCGCTGCACGAGACGATGGCGCATCCGCTCCAGCTCGGCGAGGCGCTGGAGCCGGGCGGCTCCGGCTAGAGCAATATGAAGTGATGGGGCCGTCGCAGGGGGCGCTGCCAAAATATCGAAAACAACCCCATGCAAAGGAGCCGGCGGCGGCCGGCGTTCGACCAGGCAACTTGACACGTCGGGCAACTCAGGGGTATTCTTCTAATATTCCGAAATTGCGCAAGTGTCCGTCCCAAGGCTGTCGCATATGGCATTTGCGGGCTTCTGCAACTGACGCTTCCACGTCGCGGGCGGGAGAGGGAACGCGTCTTGTTCGCGGCCGCAGCCTGGGTCGTGAACCCATAAGGTCGGAAGCGTGCGCACGGTAGGATGACGACTATGCGCCAAGCCTTGAGTGCATGATGCGCCATCGATCGTCCGTTGCGCGGCTGGCTTGCCTCTGCGAGTTCCTACATCCAGCCCAATCCAGGAATGCTTAACTATGCTCACCGTCTATGGCGAAGGTCGTGGCTTCCGTGTTGTCTGGCTACTCGAGGAATTGGGATTGGCTTATCGGCTGCGCCCGGTCGATCTGCTCGCAGCCGGCGGGGGGGGTGGGGGTGTAGGAGCGCGGCAAACCCCCCCCCCCAAAAAACCCAAAACACAAGGGGCGGCCGGACTCTTTGAGAAGC